>CAZILO010000027.1:0-11889 GCA_964540085.1 uncultured Thermotogae bacterium | reverse complement strand
GTGTTGACGAAGATCCAGGCCAATATGAACGCAATCAACACAGTTAACGGTAAGGTCTCCAACCTGCGCGACATGGTGCAAGCGGTGTCAATCGAGATTAAGCAGGCGGAAGGAAAGATGATCGGTCTGCGGCAACAGGTAGACAAATTAGATACCACGCAAGCAGGCTACGGGAAGCGGATTGCGGCATTGGAGAAGCAGTTGGCCGCCATTGCCGCTACGTGTGATACCATCTCCAAAAAAACCGATGTCAATCAGAACGATATCGCTGCGCTGAAAGATCAATTTGCAGCGTTTCTCAAAGAGCATCAAAAGGTCAGCACAGAGGTACAAGCGGACATTGCTGCATTGAAGAAGAACGTTGCTGACCTTGATTCTCGCGTTAAGACGCTTGAAGATCAAGACGTCGGTACGTTCAAGCGTAAGGTACTTGAACTTGAGCGTACTGTGAGCGCGCTCTCCATCAAGATTGACAATAACCGCACCAAGCTCGAGGGATTCGATCAGGCAATCTCGGGGTTCGGCGCTGGCATCGCCGCGAACAAGAAGGCGATTCTTGCCAACAAAACCCTACTTGAGGATCACGAGACCCGAATCGCGGCCCTAGAGAAATCCAGCGCCAAGATCAAGGGTGTCGAGGACCAATTGAACTCACTGTACTTGATCTCAATCGTGGGGTTGCTCGCTGGCGTGGGTGCGTTAGTGTGGGGATTCATCAAGAAGTAATCGCCCGATAGTAAGGCAACTCCGATTCGGGGGAGGGGCATCCCTCTCCCGGATTGTTTTGCACGGTTACGTAATAAAAGTTATATTAGTAAACCGGTTTTTGAGGGGGTGACACGATGGAGCGGGTGGGAATACGTCTCAGGCGGTTTCGGCTCGAACACGGGTGGAGCAAGCGACGCGCGGCTGATGAACTTGGGGTTTCGATCCCATCGGTCATCCGGTGGGAACAAGGCCAGAGCGAGCCGAACGATTACAATCGATTCAAGATCGAGGCCCTTGTCTCACAAACGCGGGAAGCTGATCCGGTGCGATGACGAAGATCACAAAACTCGAACTTGCGGGGTTTAAGTCGTTCCGCAAGCACACCGTGATTCCGTTTTTCCCGGGAATGACCGCTGTGCTTGGGGAAAACGGATCCGGCAAGTCTAACCTGATCGATGCTATCCGGTTTGTCATGGGACGGCGCTCTTCGCAACTCCGTGCCGATCGATTGGAGCATCTGCTGTTCAATGGGGGTACGCGGTACTCCCCGGTTGATGAGGCGGAAGTAACGCTACATCTCGATAATCAGGAGGGGGTGTTCGATCGGTTCTTCACCAATGGCGATCGGGCAGCGGAGATCGTCCTCGGACGCCGGATTACCCGTAACTCATCGACGTACACGTTTATGGGAAAGACGTGTCCCCGCAGCCTGATCGACCGCGTGCTAGAAGCGGCGAAGATCGATCCCGACGGGCAACAGGTGATCGCTCAGGGGCAGATCACCGAGGTTATCAAACGCACTCCACAGCGGCGCCGGGAGATCATCGATGAAGTGAGTGGAATCGCCGCGTATGATGAGAAACGGAAGAAAGCGATTAATGAATTAAAAGATGTTAAGTCGAAGCTGAATACGCACCGTGTGATCCTTGCTGAGCGTCACCGGCGGTTAGTAGCATTGCGTACCGAGCGAGACGCGGCACTGGAATATAAGCGCCTACTTGACGTTCAGGTGCAGATCGAGCGCTCGATTCGATTGCAAGAACGCAAGTCAGTTGAAGACAGGCTCCGGCGCGCGGTGGAGGAACGGGAGGGGATGGCCACTCGCATTGAATCATTGCAACAAGAGCTGGCGTCGCTCGATCTCGCGATTGAAAACAAGGAATGGGAGTTAGAAGGAATGCGCGAAGAACTGCAACAAGATGACCGCCTTGCATTGGTGCAGGCGGTGGAGGAGCTGCGGCGCGCAATTTTGCAAAAGCAAACGGAGATCGAGTTTAAGCGAGCCCAGGTGAAGAACATCGAGGAGATGATCTCTGAGATTACCAAGGTGCAGGCAGCGGCACTTGCGCGTGCAAAGGCACCTCAGACGACGAATCGCGCGGTGCAGGCATTGCTCGCTCGTAAGCGGGGTGGGGTGTATGGCACCATTTCATCTCTCACTACTCCTAAAGCCGGATTCGAAGCGGCGTTTGAGACTGCAGCTGGCGGGCATATGAATGATGTAGTTGTCGACTCGCGCGAGACGGCGATTGAGTGCATCAACTATCTCAAATCGAACCGGCTTGGGCGCGCCCGGTTGCTTCCTCTCGGCCGGTTAGTGGCGCCGCGGAAGAGCCTTGCTGCCGCGGATGCGCTCAAGCGACCAGGGATCATCGATTACGCGATCAACCTGGTAGAATTTGCGCCCAAGTACCGCCGGGCATTGGAGTACGTTCTCGGCGATACGATCGTTGCCGAAAACCTAGAAGCGTTGCGCGACATTGACGGTGTGCGTGCAGTTACGCTCGACGGTGATCTCCAGAGCAAAGGCGGGGCACTGACCGGGGGGTGGCGCCCGCAGCGCCGAGGCGAGGCGCCGACGCCCAAGTCCCCGGACGCCCAATTTGACGTCGCTAAGCGCCGCCAGCAAATTACGAAACTCAATCGTGAGATCGCCCGATTGGAGAACGATCTCACCGAACAACAAGAGCTGCTTGCCGCCAAGGAACGTGCACTAGCGGCACGAGAGCAGAAGGAAGACAAGACCAAGGACGCGGCGTCGGTGCGGGGAGACGAACTCCGCGCTCTGCGTGACAAGCGGCGTGAGGTATATCAGAACTTGGAGACGCTGCGCCGTGGACTGACGCGTTACGAACGCCAGGAAGCGGAGGCACGTGCAGCGCTGGAGGCGTTTGCGGCCGATGAGATCGATACATCCACGTGCATCGACGCACCGCTTTCCGAATTGGAAAAGCGGCTTGGGGATACGAAGCGGCGGATCAGTGCGCTTGAGCCTGTCAACATGCGGGCGATTGATGAATACGCGGAGTTCGAGCAGGAGTTCAATCAATTCCGGGAGAAGGTAGACGCGCTCGAGGCGGAAAAACACGAAATTGAGCGGTTGATCGGGGAGATCGAGGAACGGAAACGCGCCCGTTTCCTTGACACCCTTAACACCGTTTCTGCCCAATTCGATCGAATATTCCGCGAGTTGTTCCAGGGAGGAAGTGCATCGTTGGAACTGGAATCGCCCGATGACATCGGAAGCGGCCTTCTCATCAAGGCGAACCCTCCGGGCAAGGAGCCGCACGTAATTGACGCCCTGTCCGGCGGGGAGCAGACCCTGGTCGCTACGGCGTTTGTGTTTGCGCTTCAGGAGTATCAACAGGCTCCGTTCTTTGTGTTGGACGAGATCGACGCCGCACTTGATATCATGAACACAACCCGATTGGCGCGCATGTTGCGGGAGTACGCAAACCGGATGCAGGTGATCGTTGTCTCGCACAACGAGGAAACAGTTCGTCACGCCGACCGCGCTTACGGGGTGACAATCAAAGACGGCGTCTCGCAAATACTGACGCTCAACCTAAATTGACCGGAGGGGACATGGGTTCACTGCGCATCGCCGATATACCGCTGGACGAGCTGGCGGGCGGCAGCTGGGAAGCGACGCTGCGGCAACTTACCGCGGACATGGATCCGTGGGATATCGATGTCGGCGAGCTCGCCCGCCGCTACCGTGATATGGTGCGGGCGATGCACGAGCTCCGGTTCGAGGTGCCGGGACGGATGGTTCTCACGTGCTCGGTGCTGCTGCGCATGAAGTCCGACGAGCTTCTCGCCGCCGCGCGGCCGCAGACCGAGTTTATCGCGGCGTTGGAAGATGTAGTTGATGAAGCGGAACAGGAATGGGAAGCAACCATCGATCCGGATGAGGGATTCGCCCTCCCGCTGCGACGCCGTCCGCGGAGGCGGGTGACGTTGACCGACCTCCGCGCCGCTCTTGCCGCCGCGATCAATGTGAATCGCAGGCGCACCGTTCGCCGAAGCCTGGAAGTCGACGATGACGAAGACATATTCGACTACTTTGAACTTGGTGGTGCCGATATCACCGACCGGTTACACCGATTATTCACCCGCATCAAGAAACTCCTCACCGGGAGGCGGACGGTTAGCTTCTTCCGGCTGCTTGATCGCGGTGACAAAGAGGAACGCGTGAGCCGATTCGTCGAGATTCTTCACTTGACGGCCCAGGGTGAGATCGCCTGTGAGCAGGAAGAATTCTTGGGCGATATTATTATTCGGTTGCCGGACGCGGAATGAGTGGGGAGCTCCCGATGGTGGAGGACACACGCACACGCGATCAAGCGATCATCGAAGCAGCGCTGTTTTTGTCGCCTGATCCGCTTACCCGACGTAAACTTGCGAAGATTGTCGGAGGAACGTCTCTTGCCTACATCGATCAGATCCTCACTGCAATCACTGCCGAATTTGCCTCTCCTGCCCACGGTATTGAACTCGTCGTCAATGACGGACGCGCGTTTCTCCAGGTAAAGCGCGATTACGTGGATCAGGTAGCAAATTTAGCGCCGCAACAGGATATCCCGCGACCGGTGCTGCGCACCCTAGCGATGATCGCGTACAATAATCCGATAACTCAAGCTGACCTTGTAAAGGCGCGTGGGAATAAGGCATACGGGCATGTGACCGAATTACTCGAACGGGGACTGGTACACGCGGAACCACAAGGAAGGACACTACTTCTTGGGGTAACTGATGAGTTTCTCCGTTATTTTGGCCTGTCCAGTGTGGATGAATTTCGGCTTCACGTCGGCGCGCTGGGAGATGACCTTGCTACCAACACGGAGGATGCAGGTGATGTTGCTGCTCCGGAACAAGATACTCAGGAGGATTGATATGCAGAAGTACGAATGCACAATGTGTGGCTACATTTACGATCCGGCTACGGGAGATCTAACTTCAGGCATTAAGCCGGGTACGGCATTTGCCGATTTACCCGACGATTGGGTATGTCCTGATTGCGGAGCGAACAAAGACGCATTTGAACCGGTATGACCGGTACGGAGCGTCAGCCGCTCCGTACCGGTAGACACCGGTGATACTCAGATGTATGCGTCTTCTCCTAATTCCGCTTCGTCAAGCCCGTTCAGTTCCTCTTGTTCGGATACGCGTACGCGGGTAACTTTGTTGATCACCCACAATGCAACGTAAGTAAACACAAATGCATACAGAGCAATCAACGTAACTGCAACAAATTCCTTGAGGAAGAACACTGAACCGCCGTAGATAAGTCCATTTGCACCGTGAGGGTTAGCCGTCAAGCTGGCGAACAGTCCCAGCAAAAGAATCCCGACATAGCCTCCGACCCCGTGTACTCCCCACACATCCAATGCATCGTCCCAGCCGTGTTTATTCTTAAAACTAACAGCGATGTACGAGGCAATCGATGCGACAACTCCGATTACCATTGCCCACTGTACGCCCACGTACCCGGCGGCGGGGGTAATCGTCGCTAGCCCGGCAACGGCCCCGGTAAGCATTCCAAGCATCTTCGGTTTTTTCTCGAAGATAACAGCGAGAATTAGCCAGGTGATCGCAGCAAATGATGCCGCGACATCGGTGTTGAGAAACGCGCTGGCAGTGATGGCGTCGACACGCAACTCGCTGCCCGCGTTAAACCCGTACCAGCCGAACCACAGAAGTGCGGTACCAAGAGCAACGAGGGGGATGCTGTGTGGTTTTGACTTGATATTTCGCTTCCCCACAAAAAACACCGATGCCAGTGCGGCAAACCCAGCGCTGGCGTGCACCACGATTCCGCCGGCAAAGTCAAGTACGCCCCATTGGTGGAGTATCCCGCCGCCCCACACCATGTGCACGAGTGGGAAATACACGAACAGCAGCCACACCGTGAGAAAGATCAGGTACGCCTGGAACCGTACTCGATCCGCGAACGCACCAGTAATCAGTGCCGGGGTGATGATCGCGAACATCATCTGATAAGCGACGAACACTAACAGCGGAATGCTGGCATCGCCACCGAACGCGGTTTGAATACTGATCCCGTGCAGGAGGAAGTATTGGCCGTTTCCGATGAATCCGGCAACGTCCTTGCCGAAGCACAGGCTGAACCCAACTGTGACCCACAAGATTGTCGTCCAGCCCATGGATACAAAGCTTTGCAACATAATCGTAAGCACGTTCTTTCTGCTCACCAAGCCGCCGTAAAAGAACGCCAGCCCTGGTGTCATTAACATTACAAGGCTGGTAGCAACGAGCATAAAACCGGTATTTCCGGTGTTAAACATGTCTCACTCCTTTCCGATTATTTATCCACTTAATGGACGCACACGGTATTCCGCATATATCACCCCGCTAATATCTGTTGGATGTGAAATTTGGCGCTGTATGATAATCCGTTTTTGTGGTATGGGCAAAGCCCACATGGCTGCGTGCCCGCCTTGATAAATAAGACCGATTTGGTAAACTTTTGCCGGTGATTGGATTGGTGGAACGCATCTACTTAGACAACAGTGCCACTACAGCGGTTGCTCCTGAGGTTATGGCGGCGATGAGGCCGTACTTTTCCGCGGTGTACGGCAACGCATCCAGCCTGCATGGGTTCGGACGTGACGCGCGCCGTGCGATTGAGAACGCCCGTGCTCAAATTGCGGAAACACTCGGAGTAAATCCCGAAGATATCTTCTTCACCTCCGGTGCCACCGAAGCAAACAACCTTGCGATCAAAGGACTTGCGTTCGCTAATCCGGAAAAGCGACATGTGATCACAACCAAGATTGAACATCATGCCGTCCTGCACCCGTGTGCATGGTTGCAAACACAGGGTTACGAAGTGACGTACGTTGATGTCGACGCGTACGGGCGCGTCGATCCGGAAGCGGTACGGGCGGCAATCCGCGATGACACGCTGCTCGTGTCGGTAATGGCGGGGAACAACGAAATCGGGACCATCGAACCGATCGCACAAATCGGCGCGATTTGTCATGAACGCGGAGTTCTATTCCACACTGATGCCGTCCAAGCATATGGGAAGATCCCATTGCCCCTGGAGATGGTCGACCTATTGTCGGTGTCGGCGCACAAGTTGAACGGACCGAAGGGGGTGGGATTCCTGTATGTACGTACGGGAATTAAGCTAACGCCGCTTCTGCACGGCGGCGGGCATGAGCGCGGGTTGCGCAGTGGGACGGAGAATACACCGGGTATCGTGGGCATGGCGGCGGCGGCACAGCTCGCGATCTCCGAACGAGACGAGGTGGTACCTCGCCTGCGCGGGTTCCGCGAGCGGCTCATCGCGGAAATTAGTAAGATCCCGGGAACAAAGCTGAACGGCCATCCGCAGGAGTCGCTTCCCCACATCACCAACTTCAGCTTTGCCGGAATCGAAGGGGAAAGCTTGGTGATGCGGCTTGATGAGCGTGGGATCGCGGCGTCAACCGGTTCCGCCTGCTCCTCTCCCACCCTCGAACCGAGCCACGTTCTCCAGGCGATTAAAGTTCCGCTTTCCATGGCGCATGGGAGCTTGCGTATCAGTACGGGCCGGGATACAACAACTGAGCAGATCACCGCATTCCTCGCTGTTCTGCCCCAGGTGGTGGCTGATCTGCGCGCGATTTCCCCATTTAAGGTAGGTGAGTAAGATGTACACGGAGAAAGTGATCGAGCACTTCCGTCATCCGCACAATCAGGGGAAGCTTCCCGATTACACAGCGGTGGGGAAAGTGGGGAACATCGTGTGCGGCGATGTAATGTGGCTGTACATCAAAGTGGAGAAAGACTCGGAGGGGCATGAAGTGATCACCGACATTTCATGGGAGACGTTCGGGTGCACCGCAGCGATCGCTACCTCATCGATGGTATCTGACCTCGCCAAGGGGAAAACAATCGCGGAAGCGATCGCAATCACCAACAAAGATGTCGCCGATGAACTTGGCGGGCTTCCACCAGTAAAGCTACACTGTTCCGCTCTCGCCGCCGACGCGCTCAATGAAGCGATCTATAATTACCTCGTTGTCGCCGGGCGGGAGATTCCCCCGGCGTTGGCACGACGGCATGCCCATATCGCTGCGGAAATGGATACACTCGAACAACGGTACGCTGCGTTCTTGGAAACACAGGAGGCAGCGCATGGAGAGGGAGGTTGAATGCACCTTACGAAGAAATCGAGTTATGGATTGATTGCGATGATTGAGCTGGCGTCGAATGGGGATTCAGGGCCGATTTCCGCCCGGGCAATTGCCGAAAAATACGCACTCCCGGTTCCGTTTGTCGAGAAGATACTTACCGAGCTGCGCGCTGCCGGAATTGTGCGGGCGCGTAAAGGGAGACGCGGCGGTTACACCATGAATGTCAATCCGGAGAAACTGTCATTGCGCCGCATCCTCGATGCTCTCGGGGAATCGCTCGATCTGGTAAGCTGTATCCGCCCAGGTGAGGCGAGCTGCCAGTTGCTGTCCGTGTGTCCGACCAAAGACGTGTGGGGAACCATTGACGACCGGTTCAAAGCGCTGCTCGATTCGTTATCCCTCGCCGACTTGTCCTGCTAATTAGGTAAACTATCCGCCGCCAGCGAGCGCGGGTTGGAACGCAGTGTTTGATGACGTCTGCGGCGCTGGTTGTAACACCGCTACCTGTTGCGGGGATTGCACTATGATCTCCGGACCGTGATAATCTTTGAGGTAACCGGTCACCGCCAGCGTTTTCCCATAATAATCCGTAGCGGGATCAATGCCTTGTGCCGCAAATCGATCGAGGTCACCGGTGAAGATAACAGCGGTGAAGTGCCCCTTGTAATCAGCGGCGGAGTGCAGCGCGACAATCGCTGCCGACTGGTAAACATTTGCAACGGTGAACCGCACTGTTACCCACTTCCACTGGTAGTTATTAAACTCGGTTTCCGCTTGAGTTGCGGTTAGTACAGGTGGGTGGGCAGTGACACCGCTCCATATTCCCCGCCGCGCGGCAAACGCCTCCGCCTCTAGCTTGCGGAAATACCTCTTGTACTTGGAATTGGGCGGTATAAATAATGTACGTGCTAACCCGGCTCGCACAAGTTCAGCATTGACGCAAACCCAATGCCCGTTTTTCTCCACATACACGAATGCCAACGTGCGGCCGTAGGAATCGGTTTTATTGATGTCGTACTCCAGCCGTACGTCATTTGCTTGGACGAGTTCGCGGTTTAGTTCGAACGCCTCGGGACCGTATGGATCAAGCGGCGTATGGCTGATCTCCGGGGCATCGATACCAAGATAACGCACCTTGCGGCCGTCGGCGAGGATTACAGTGTCCCCATCGATCACGCGGATGACCTGGGCGGTTTGAGTGGCGCGTCCAACGTTCGGCGTTGGTGGCGCGGTAACGATAACATATGCGGCAACCGCCGCCACGATTACAACTCCGATCAGCAACCACCGTAACATCTTACCCCCCGGTTATCGTGAGCGTATCCCACGGCTGGTGCGGGACTGGGATCACTTTATCCCCTTCCACCTTGGCTACCGGGATCATCTCCAGCGTTGCGTTGTCACCGCTGATTGTCACCCGCACGTAATGCAGCATTGCCACGTGTTTTACTGACCCGACCACAGGCGTTGATTTGAATCCCGACAACGGCGCACCCCCACCGCCAGTGACAACATAGTCGATCCCGTCCTCCACCAATCGCTCATACTGGTGGCAGTGCCCGGCAAAAACAACGCTTACTCCATATTTCGTAAAAATTGGCTGCCATAGGGTGCGTAGCCCCGTGTTTCCCGGGTAGTAACCGGCATCGGATGAATAAAGCGGATGATGGAAGAATACGAAGATGAACTTCTCCCCGCGTGCTTTGGCCGCTGCCAGATCCTTCTTCAACCACGCGATCTGATTGCGCATGCGGGTGAACCCGTTGGGGAGCATGAGGGCATTGGTGTCTAGCCCCACCAGATGCACAACGCCGTAGTCCATGCTCCACCACTCTTTTCCGTCTTCCCCACCGCCGGGTGGGAGCGAGAATCCCTCGTAGTACTGCGGTGAATTTTGTTCGTGGTTGCCAAGCACCGTCAGATAGGGAGCGTCCTTTGCCAATGGCGCAGCAGCGGGAAAGAACCGATCATCCCACAGCATGGTGACACCACCGTACTCCACCATGTCTCCCACATGCACCACAAATCGCGGGTGATCGGTGGCCATCGCTTCCACTACCAACCGATGGCGGGCAGGGTAAGTGCGGGTGTCACCGTACACATCAAACGTGAATTGGTCGAGCTTTACCGCCGGGGTCCAGAAATCTCCTGTTGTACTGCCGGTTGTTTTCCTACCGGCGGATAATTGAACTTGGTATACGTAATGGGTGTCCGGGGTTAGCCCAGTCAACGTGGCGTGATAGACGTTGTGTTGGTCACCACTCGTCGCGGGTACGGTGAGAGTATCTGCAAACCGCCCTGTGGTTGTGTAATTCGCCTCTGGCGCGTACAAAACGGTACCTGCTACCGGATGCGCCGTCTTCCAGCTTATCACCATCGTTGTTGTGGGATCAGCGCCGAACCCCGAGTAGGGAGTGCGGATAAAGGTAGGATTGGGTTGTAGGCTCGTCCACACCCCGAACATAACGATCAATGCAACGGCACTTATTCCCAGCCAAAGTTTCCATCCTGTCATCATTTCTCTCCTCCCTTAAAGTATTGAACGCAGTGTCAAGTGTTCCTCACTATTCATTATTGACTACCCTCCTATTGATAGAACACCCACCGCTTGGAAAGCTGCATCTGGATTACGGTAACAATGAAAATGATGATAAACAGGATATTGGCCACCGCAGCGGCCTCACCAAGGTGAATCTTACCCCACGCCGTGTTGTAGAAATAAACCATGATTGTCATCGCGGAGTGAAGCGGCCCGCCGCTGGACCCGCTCCAGAGGACGTAGATCTCCTGGAATACCTTAAACGCGCCGATAATCGAGATGATGAACACGAAAAACGTTGTCGGAGACAAAAGTGGAAGGGTAATGTGGCGGAACCGATCCCACGCAGTTGCGCCATCCACCTCGGCTGCATCATAGTACATCCTGTCAATTCCCTGCAATCCAGCGAGGAAGATGACAATGTCGAACCCAAGATATCGCCAGATTCCTAAGATGATGACCGCAGGCATCGCCCATTGCGGGCTATTTAACCAATCGATTAGGTGCACGTGAAACAGCGTATGAAGGATATAGTTGAGAAGACCGTAATCGCGGTCGTAGATCCACAGAAACACCATTGACGCCGCGACTGTGTTCGTCACGTACGGGAGGAAATACGCAGTGCGGAAGAACGACTTCCCTCGGATCTTCGAGTTAAGGAGAACGGCGATAATCAACGCGAGAACCATTGTGGGGGCAACGGCACCTAAAACGTAGTACACGGTGTGCCACAGTGATTCCCAGAATAGAGAATCATGTAGTACAGTGATATAGTTAGAAACACCTATAAACTTTGGATTTCGAATGTTCCACCACTGGAACATGCTGACCCAAAATGCCCGCACGAACGGATAAAGCACAAACGTTCCTAAGATTAAGAAAGCAGGAAAGATATACAGATAAGCGTGTACTGTATCAATCCAGAACCGCTTCTTGCGGTACTGACTGCTCAACGGGATAAACGATCTACGTGCCATTTCACCTCCGCGGGCAAGGAAAGTAGGTGGTGAGCAGCTGGCTTATCAGCCGCTCACCACCCATGAATTACCTACTTGAGATACTTGTTCTCGATTGTCTGCGCCGCGGCATCGAGCGCGGCCTTCGGTGTTGCCTTGCCGAGCATTACCTGCTCGAACGCCGTTCCGATCTCCTGGCGGATATTGTACATGTTCGGTTGATGTCGATAGACAAATCCTTTGATGATCATCTGCGCTC
>CAZILO010000026.1:0-11993 GCA_964540085.1 uncultured Thermotogae bacterium | reverse complement strand
GATTTGCAGTGGAATTCCGGGCATTCACCACGGTAAATTCCACATCTCCCAATAGGGTTCGCATCGACGTTCACTGGTTCGCTTCAGCCATTGCTTTGGCCGCATCTAGTTTCGCTATAAGCGCAGGTAGAGCCTGCTTGCCCACGGTGTAGCCGCGATCGATTCCCGTACGGTAATTAGTGAAACACATTGGGTTATAATGAGGGAGGTCAACCTCGATGGTAAAATCTGCCTCTTCCAGCTCCCACTGCGACAGTTTCTCCCCTTTGAGAAAATCGACGGTAGTAAGGAGGTCAAACCCACTCTTATAAGGCGCAGGCCGATCCTCACCCAGTTTAACCGCGATAATGAAGTCCGCTCCGTCCGCACGCAACTCGCGCACCGGTACCGCGGCAAGGACCCCACCATCGACAAGGAACATTCCGTCTCGCTCTACAGCGGGGAAAACCCCGGGGATGGAGATCGATGGTAAAATTCCATCGCGTAATCGCCCTTCTTTAATAACCACTGGCGTCTCGGAGATGAGGTCGACCGCCACCGCTGAAAACGGGATTTTAGTGTCGGAGAACCGATATTCGCCGAACAGAAATGAGAGAGCACCCCGGTTGGTACGATGCGACAGGATAGAACCACGCAGCGAAGAAATGTCGCACAGAATACTCAGTGCCCAATCCCGCAGAATCCGGTGTTTACGGTAGGTATTACGAAAAGCGGTGAAGTAATCGATATTCATGCGCGCAACTAGTTCTTTAGCAAGGGAGACAAGCCGTGTGGAATCGTAATAAAGTGCGTAAGCACCACCGACGATGGCTCCAATGCTGGAGCCATTTACGAGATCGGGCTTTACTCCCGCTTCTTCCAGGGCTCGAAGCACCCCGATGTGCGCATACCCGCGCGCTCCGCCGCTGCCCAAGCTCAGTCCGATCTTCATAGCGTTGTTATGTTACCAAACAGCGGGGAAATAATCATCCCTCCGGGGTGGGAGCGGCGAACTGAAGCTGATACAGGGCGGCATACAGCCCATTCCGCGCCATAAGTTCGTCGTGGGTCCCCTGTTCGACAATGCGGCCCTTGCTGATCACGAGAATCTTGTCCGCGGCGCGGATGGTGGACAAACGATGCGCAATCACGATCGACGTCCGGCCGGTCATTATTTTGGCAAGCGATCGTTGCACCAATGCTTCGGTATGCGAATCTATGCTCGCTGTTGCCTCATCCAACACGAGGATGCGCGGGTTAAACGCCACCGCACGTGCGAACGAGATGAGCTGACGCTGCCCGACGGATAGCGTCACCCCGCGTTCCTTTACTTCAGCGTGATAGCCGTCAGGAAGGTCCTCTACGAAGTCAGCATTGGCAAACCGCGCGGCGGCAACTGCCTCCTCATCCGGGATATCACTCTGCAACCGGATGTTATCCATGATGTCTCCGGAAAACAGAAACACATCCTGAAGCACGACCGCCATCTGGCGGCGGAGGAACGCGACGTCAAGTTCGTCAATCGGCACGCCGTCGAGCAGAATCTGTCCGCGCGTGACCGGGTACATACGCAACAGCAGGCGGATGATGGTGGTCTTGCCCGCCCCGGTCGGCCCCACCACCGCTACTCGCTCTCCCGGCGCCGCGGTAAACGAAATCCCCTTAAGCACCCATTCGTCATCGTTATACGCGAACCAGACATCGCGAAACTCAATGTGCCCGCTAACGTGATCGAGCACCCGGCCGCCGCCGCGATCCTCCTCCGGAGTATCAAGGAGGATGAAAATTCGTTCCGAAGCGGCCATCGCTCCTTGAAGCACATTGTATCCCTGTGCCAGATCGAGTACGGGATTGAACAACATACGCACGTACTGAATAAACGCGGTGAGCGCACCCAGCGTCAGTGTTCCCCGCAGCACGTTTAACCCGCCGTACCAGATGACAAGCGCGATTGCAAATGAGCTCAAGAAGCTCATAAGCGGACGGAATACGGCGAATGTAATGAGTTGGCGCATATTGGCGCGGTATTTTTCGATGTTGATGTCCTGGAAGCGCGCGTTTGCTTTCGCTTCCTGGACGAACACCTGAATGATCCGCATCCCGGAAATTGACTCCTGGAGATACGCGTTCAACCGGGCGATTTCCCGTCGCACAGCACGGTAGGCGACGCGCACACGGTTGCGGAACTCAAACGCCGCCAGCACGATCAGCGGGGAGAGTCCGCTCACCACCAATGCCAACCGCCAGTCAAGCTGAAACATAATCACCGCCACGCCGATGATCAAAAACGCATCGCGGAACAGGTTAACGAGCATCGAGGTGTACATCTCGTTAATTGCGGACACATCATTAGTCACCCGAGTCACAAGCCGGCCGACCGGAGTACGATCAAAATAAGAGAGGGGTAATCGCAGGATATGCCCGAAAATCCGGCGTCGCATATCGTACATCACTCGCTGCCCTGTAAGTTGAAGCAGGTAGACCTGTCCCGCACTGAACATGAACTGGACTAGCAATGCAAACGCGAACAACATGGCAAGCCTGATCACTCCTGCCACTGCCGTACCGCGCAATGCGATGATGTCATTTACCGGAAGTCCCCGCAGCATTTGGTGGTCAGCGATATACCCACCCGGAACCGGGGTAAATCGATTTGGGTAATGTGTCACAATTGTAGACCCCGCTGGGATGAACAGGTAGCGAGTGGGGGGTAAGACACCAGTCTCCTCCCACTGGGCACGGACGTGCGCATCGACCTGTGGCAAGTTGACCAGGTAGCGGCCACCACCAAGCGCAACGGGATTACCGGTTGTGGGCGGAGCGGGCAACGTTACGATTGCATCGGGCAAAGTGAGGAACTCATCAATCGCTATCTTGGTGATGTACGGAAGTCCAAGCTGAATTCCCGTGAGGATAACCGTAAGGAGTACACACACCGTGAACATGTGCCAGTATGGAACCAAAAATCGCAACAGCCGACGCATTAACCGAAGATCGAATGCCTTGCCCAAAACTTCGTCATCACGGGGATTGTAGGGCATCACTGCACCTCCTGTTGCGCCTGCTGTAACTGCCAGATACGGCGGTAGATTCCGTCGCGGGCGAGCAATTGATCATGCGTTCCTTGCTCGACGATTTCACCGTGGTCGAGGACGATAATCTGGTCGGCATGCATCACCGCTGACAACCGATGCGCAATGATGAGCACCGTACGGCGGTGGAAAAACTGGTGCAGGTTATGAAGGATGAACGCCTCTCGCTCCGCATCGACTGCGGAGAGCGGATCATCGAAGATCAACACTGGTGGATCGGGGAGCAGGGCACGGGCGATTGCCACCCGTTGTTTCTGCCCGCCGGACAGGGCGATTCCGCGTTCGCCGACCAGGGTGTCGTATCCGTCGGGAAACGCACTGATCTCATCGTGGATGCCCGCTAACTGGGCCGCGCGTTCGACTTCAGCTTGGGTCGCAGTGGAAACGCCAAATGCAATGTTGTCTCGGATCGTGGCCGAGAACAGGAACGGATCTTGTGGTACGAACCCGATTCGGCTCCGTAGATCAGCGAGCGCTAATTCGCGCACGTCAGCCCCACCGAAGAATACTGTCCCCGGCGGCGGATCGAATACCCGCGGGATAAGATGGGCAAGTGTCGTCTTTCCCGCCCCGGTCAGTCCCACTACTCCAAGTGTCGTGCCGGCCTTCACCTTCAGGTTAATCCCACGCAGAACCGGTGACGGTGCAGCCCCGTCTTCGCTCGGATAGGCGAACGTCAAGTTGCGTATCGTGATGTGTGTGTCGTGGGGAACACGTGGCTGCGGTGGATCGGTAATCGCGGGGGGGACCGCCAGCAGGCGATTGATCCTACCGAGAGATGCGCTTCCACGCTGAAGGACGTTTACCGCCCACCCAAGTGATATCATCGGCCACGTAAGCATGTTCAGATACTGGGTGAAAGCAACGAAATCCCCCAGCGTAATTCTTTCCTTGATCACGCCGACTCCTCCCACCCACAGCACGATCGCCAGCGTGGCGCCGCTCATCAGACCAATCAACGGCTGAAACAATCCCCACACCCGTACCAATGCCATGTTTTTGTCCACAAACCGCTCGTTTACGTGGCTGAAATCACGCGCTGCCCCGTCTTCCTGCACAAACGACTTCACTACCCTGATTCCCGCTACGTTCTCCCGCACCTTTTCCATCAGCTCGGAGAAGACTTGTTGCACGGTCTCAAATCGACGATGGATCAAACGACCAAACCCAAGCATGAATGCAGTCAAAACCGGTAGCGGAAGGACAGCATACAAAGTGAGATGAGGATCAATTGACACCATGATGCCCACCGCCACCGGGATCATGAATAGCGGATCGGCAATTGTGAGCACACCAAATCCACACGCCCGGCTGACCGCGTCGATATCGTTGGTAGCGTGTGCCATCAATTCGCCCGTCTTATGAGAGTTATAAAACGATGCCGATAACGTGAGGAAGTGCTGATACAGCTTCGCACGCAAATCGCGCTCAATTCGGCGTGCTGTGCCGATGAAGAAATAACGCCACAGGAATCGGAATACCACGACAACGACGGCCAATCCAACGATGTACAACCCACTGCGCAGTACACCACCTTCGCCGCGCGTGAGACGATCGATGGCACCGCGGATTACAAGTGGGACGAGGAGGCCAGCGCCATCCACCACGAGCAGGGAGATAAACCCAGCGAACACGCGCATCCGGTATTTCCACAGCCACTCTGCCAACCCTCTCATCGATCATCACCGCTTGCTTCCTGCAAGTACGCCGCCAGCATGCTGCCGACCTCCGCTGAGGCATGTGGCCGCAGGGCATAGCGCTTCCGTTCGTCGTCCGCGCCCGGGGCGATCATTACCTGCACCAGCCCGGCAAGTCTCAAGGTGTGCAAGTGATGCATCACGGTTGGAGTGCGCAATCGCAGTTTTCGTGCTAATTCGGTGGGGGTGAGTGGGGTGCGCGCCACGTAGCGCAGAATTTTGAGCCGGGTTGGATCGGACAACGCTTTCAGCGCCCGTAATAGCGTATCCGGGACCGTCTCACCAGGAATAAGTGACGCCCCTGCTGGACGAGCACCAAACAAACAGATGTACCGCGTGGGCGCGATGGTCGTCAACAGCATTAACGGTGTAATCCAGTAAGAAGGAGCAAGTATCAATTCTCCCTGCAGCTGTGGCTCCTCAACTCTGATTCCCTGTGACAGTTCCTCCAGCAAATCGGGCAACGATAAACGCGCTGCGAGTTCCTGCGCCCGGGAAAGGGCGGTTTGCAACGCGGGTGCAATCCGCTCTTCTTCCTCCGCAAAAAACACCTCGTGATAGTTGCGCAATGCTGCCAAGTATCCCTCTCCGAACATCCCTGCCTGGGCCCAGGTAGCGAGGATTTCGGTTGCTCGTCCATCGGCCGTGACACGCGCGCTTCCGTGATGACGGCGCGCATGCACGTAATCGCGCACCACAACGAAATCTTCATCTCCCCATGCACCGCGGTCGGCCACTTGCAGTAGCGTCTCCGCCACTCGAGGCGGGGGATCGTTATGCCGAAACGAGAGAATCTCCAGCCGTTTGCGCGGTGGAATTTGTCCCAGCACCGTTAGTGCCGCACGTGCGTCCTTAGGAGCGGGAAGCGTGTAGATCCAGTGCAATGGCGTGTGGATGATGTGCTGTCCCTGTTTTAGAATCCGCCGCGCTTCTGGGGTGAGACGAGCGCGCATTCCCGCTGTCCATGCACCGCGTACTCCGAACCGAGCCGGCTGATGTAGCACTGTCAAGCTCTGGAAAAAATCGTACGCCGTTCCGTAATCCCACCGCAGTTGTAAAGACTGCATCATCCATCACCGCCACGCTCGCCCGCAGGTTAATTAGACAACGGTTGAACTTAGACGTAAGTCTAACATCAATGAATATCTAATTCAACCGTCGGAGAAAAAGAACTGCGATTAGAGGTTAATTACGGGGTAGATACGCGACAAGCGCCAGCACGCCCAGTCCGATGATCACCCACAGTGCGACACCATCAGCTGGGCCAGCGGGAAAACGGGGTGGACCGAATACAAGGCGCGCTCCGAGTGATACCTGGGGATGCACGGTAAACGTGAGCGGAATTGGATCGAGCGAGCGCACCTGGCAGAACAACGACAGCGGTGTGGCCACACGCAATTCCATCCCGGCGAGCATGTTCATGTACGGTGACCACTTCCAGACAGACTCCGCCGTTAGCCACTTCCAGTAAACGGATAACCCAGCGCCTGCGTATACCGCTACCGGACCACCCCATCCCTTAACGATAAAGCTGGTACTTGTCTCAAACCCGGTCGGAAAATCAGTGGGATACGTTCCGATGGTAAACCGTACTGCAAGATCGGAGTCGGTGAACGCTTCGACAGTAGCATAAGGGAATGAATTTGACCAATCAATTACGGTAGTGGCCGGCATGCCAACCCCAAACCCGACCGCGGTTGCAGCGTGGCCGGCGATGGAAAGAAACCACCCCCCACATAGGACTAAGAGGATCGCGAGTACCCACTTCTGATTCGACATTCCATCATCATTTATCGTCGTATCCGATGCCATCCGCCAGGCAATGCGACCTCTCAATACGGGATTGTTGTCCTGTTTACCCCAATAAAAAACCGGGGGAGAATTTACTCCCCCGGATAAATTACGCGCTATAGCAGTGTGGCTATTGGGTTACCGTGATCTGTTTGCTCGTCTTCGACTCGGCACCGTTATTATCGCGGACGGTGATCGTCACCGTGTACGTGCCCGGCTGCTTATACTTGTGCCATGGCGCCGGACCGACGGAAAATGCGCCGTCCCCCAGCGTCCAGGTGGTCCACACGATCTTGCCGTCCGGATCGGTCGATGTCGACTTGAACTTTACGTATTCACCGACACGAGGATGGGCAGGGGTGTAGGTAAAACTGGCGATCGGCGGCTGATTGCCAGTCGGAAGTAGGGTGAATTGCGACGGACTGAGAGCAGCGGCATTGATCTTTACTTCATCGATCTTGCCTTTGAATCCCTGCGCTCCCGCACTATTCGCTCCGATAACGACTCCGACTGCAGCCTGACCTTGGCCGATTGCGCCGGATGCACTAAGTTCCCCTTCCAAATGGTCGTTGAGATACACCCGCAGTTTATTGCCAGTGTACACTCCCGCGACGTGGTACCACGTACCCGCGTGCAGTGCCGTCGAACCGATCACCTTGCGCCATGCGTTGGTAAACACGGCAAAGCTGATCTTGTCGCCGTCAAGGGCAAGGTAGAAGTGATTGTCGGATGACCCACTTCCGTCTTGACTCACGATCCGCCGTATTCCACCAAACGACGATGGATTGATCCACGCCTCCACGGTAATCACACCGGTGATGTTGAGGCTGGCGTTTGCGGGGATCGTAACATAGCTGCTCCCGTTAAACGCGAGCGCTTTTGATCCATCTGGGCTGCCAGTTGTCCAACTCGCCCCGTGAATCGTGCCGGTATTCCCGTTACCGGATGAGTCGTGAACCACGTTGCCGCTCCCTTCATTGAACGCCCAAAAGCCGCGCAGGGCAGCAAACGACGGTGCCGCAGCAACCGTGATTGACTGTGTCTTCGACCGGCTTATGCCGCCGTTGTCAGTAACAGTGAGGCGCACGGAATACGTACCGGTATGGGTGTACTTATGCGATACCGTCACGCCACTGGCGGTTCCGCCGTCACCAAAGCTCCACGCGTAGGACACGATTGAGCCATTAGGATCATACGAACCCGAGCCATTGAATTGCACCGTCTGGTTGACGATGGGATGCGCAGGTGAGTACGTAAACGCAGGAACCGGCGGTTGATTCTGCGGCGGGGTGGGCGTGAGAGTTACGTTCAGGTAGCTCGTCTGCCCGGCGGTTACGGTCACCTGACGGGTGGCGGTTTGATATCCGGATTTAGTGAGGACAACTGTGTGTGGTCCGGCACCGGCGGTGACCTGTACCGGCGTCGTTCCCACCGGCGTTCCATCCACGGTTACACTCGCCCCCTGCGGCGACGATGCGATCCGCAGCGTTCCGGTTGTCGGTACGGCGACGACGGTGAAGCTGAGCGTGTCCTCCGCCCAATCGCCGGAAGCAATCTGAGATTGCATTGTCTGGCGGACATTATTGATGAATCCTGCCGGGTTGTAGCTCAGGATTGGGAATCCATTTCCAAAACTGGTCGGGAAATTCGGGAGAGGACTTGTTGCCGCAAACGCGTACAGTGTCTCCGTTCCCGCCGGTGCTGTTACCCGGAGGGTGTAATTCCGTCCTGGAAGCGTGTGCGTTCCCGCCGCCACGTGGTTATCCGGTTCGAGATAGCTCGGGAACAATAGGACAACTTTGCCGGTCGGATCCACATCACAGATATACACGTACGCAGCGCGGTTCACGTTATAGGTGACCACGATTGCCTCTCCCACCTGGTAGGATCCCTTGGGAAGCGACAGCTGCACCGCTAGCGGCGGAACCGGTTGGGAGATCACAACTTGAGTGGTATCACTTGACTGTTGGCCGGTTGTGCCCACCACGGTAAGCGTGGCGGTGTAAGTACCGGGGGCGCCATACACGTGCTGCACTGTCACTCCCGTCCCGCTCGTGCCATCGCCAAAGTTCCAACTATATTGAGCAATGGAACCAGTCGATGCCGATCCGTTTAGCGTCACCGGCTGTCCCACTACCCCGGTGTACGGGCCACCGGCGTCGGCGTGCGGCGGCGGTATAACTGCCGCAACCACCACTGAACGCGTAACGGAGTCAGTCGCCCCGTCATTGTCGCGCACGGTAAGACGCACGCTGTAAGTACCGGCGCTCGTGAATTGGTGATATACACTCACTCCCGTCCCGGTTGTACCATCGCCAAAGTTCCACGCGTAAGAAACGATGGTTCCGTTGGGATCACTGGATGCGGATGCATCAAAGTGCACCCACGCTCCCGGAGTGGGGTTGGTGGGAGAGTAGCTGAACGCCGCGTGCGGCGGTTGATTAGCTACCGGGGCAACGGACACTTGGGCGGTTGTAGAATCAGTCGCGCCGTCATTATCGCGTACCGTAAGTTGTACCGTGTATGTTCCCGGCGCCGTGTAAGAATGCTGCACGGTGACTCCCGAACCCGTTGTGCCGTCGCCAAAGTTCCACGCGTAAGAAACGATGGTTCCATTGGAATCACTGGATGCAGATGCGTTAAACGTTATCACAGTGTTGACTGTGGGTGCGCTTGGGGTATAGCTGAACACCGCGTGCGGCGGTTGATTAACTGCAGCCGGTGTCGGAAGCACAAGCCGTCCGTGCCCGTAGATGTTCTGTGGCCCCATCGGAATCGTATCAGAGATGAGCTTGGCCCGCAGTTGTGCCTCGGTGAGTGTGGGATCCTGCGATAGCAGCAGCGCCGCCGCACCGGTAACCTCAGGAGTTGCGCCCGAAGTACCTTTGAAATGAGTGTACGGGCTCGTTCCGGTGGTTACATTGTCCGGTGCGACCAGATCGGGCTTAGTAAGACCATTATTGGTCGGCCCTTGCGAGCTGTACGGCTCGATTGGTCCGGTGCTGTAATGATCCCACGCAACTGCGCCCACTGTTACAACTGCGGCCACGTTGCCGGGCGCGATGATGGAGCTCGCTGCGACAGCCGGCGTGAGATGCTGGTACAGGTTGTAGATCTCAATTTTCTTTGCTCCCGTTCCTTTTACCCGAATTGTATAGGTTCCAGTAGAATTCGCGGTTGTCTGAATCGATTCGGTTGGCTGTTCTTGTCCGGTTTGCTGTTTGGTGGAAGAAGCGACAAGGCTACCTCCGGGACCGTACAGGTACAGGTCGTAATCGGTTGACGCCCGTGGCCAGTCGTTCCACGTCATGTAGACCACCACCGGCTCACCACTGGTGGCATAGAACGTAATCGACTGGTCCATCCAGCTATCGGAGTTTGTATCGGTGAACGTTCCCTCCCAATGGTTTTCGGCTTCGTTGCCAGCAGCGTTCACCCACAGAATGCCACCCTGAATCGCGCGGTTGGCGATATCGGCGATCACGCCGGTGCCGTCGTAGAAGTTGGTGTTGTACCAGCCAAGGGAGTGGTTGATGATCTTGATCCCATTTTGGAGACAGTAGGTAACCGCCTCGTCAAGATCGACTTCGTCAGCGATCTTGATCAAATAAAGCTTAGCTCCTGGTGCGACCTCATGTACGATCTCCGTCACCGCGGTGCCATGCGAAATCCCGGTGGTGATCCCGGTACCGGTGAAATCCTTTTCCACCACGGAGTAAGGGATGTCCCCCCGGGCTTGTGCCTGCGATAATCCCGCGAATCCGAGGTCGATAATCGCTACCTTCACTCCGCTTCCGGTGATCCCGGCAGCATGATAGGCATTGGCGTTGATCGCCGCGATCCCTTCGCCGGTGACTGCCATCGGATACGGACGATACGGGGCACGGATAAACGTGACTCCGGTGAGTTTAGACGCAAGCGTGGCAAGCTCGGAAATCGGGACCGTAACTTTCACCAGTTGCGGGACGGGCTTGATTTCAGCGCGATTTACCCCGAGAGCAGCGACGTTGTTGGCCGTTGCTTGGGCATTACGCGATTCGAGCACCACCGTAACCATTCCGGTAGTGGGGTTAAGCGGAACTCCGTACATCTTCGCTAAACTGGTCAACGCAGTCTGCGCGGCGGGGGGGAGACTTCCCATCACTTGGGCCGCCATCGCACCCACCGTCGCCTTTGCGGCTTGAATCAACGTTTCCAGTGAGCCATCGAGCTTAGGATTGTGTTCCTCCCGGGATATCTTGGTGGTAGTGAGCGTTCTAACTACCGATTCGGGTGACACTAGTGTCGGAGTGGAAACAGTTTTTGTGCCCGTAAGCTCGCGGTAGAACATAAGTGCAGCGTCGGGATCCTCGGGCCACACCAACACTCCGAGGAACCAATCAGGGGCAAATGAGATCCAAGTTCCGATAAGGCGTCCGTTCACGTATACCGGCGACAGCCCGTGCTCCAGCAGCTCGTCTTTGTATGGGGTTAGATCAGCGAGGTAGCGGGCAAGCGTCGCCTCCCAGGCGCGGTTTACCATCACCAGGTTGAGATCACCGGAACGGGTCAGCCCGGAGCGAAATATCTGCTGCCCAAGTTGGCTTGCGGAATACGCCCGCACCGTCGCATCGATCCCGGTTGTCGCCGTAAACGAAGAGGCGAGCTGAGTCCACTCATCTGCGGTGGATGATTCCACCCCAATTATCAGCTTGGGCTGAGCTGCCCATCCCACCGTTCCCAACAACGCAACGATAAATAGTAATACAAGTGCTTTTTTCATCGCTATCCTCCGTTACGGCGTTGCCGGGTGGGGACGGTAGGGAAGGCGGAGGTAACCGATCGTCGGTGCTCTTGCCAGGTCAACGAGTTTATTGATCGGGAGGAGCAATTTTGCTAACCCGGTCGTCTCACTCTCGACGTACTGGCGAAACTCCATCGGAATCTCCCCGTTGGGAAGCTTTTCTGCCACTACCTCCACGCGCAGGCCGACACGGGTGAGGCCCGCGTTTGCCGCCGCAGTGAACCAATCAGGCGCCACCATCACGGCATATAATCTTGAATCGATTGGGACTCCCGCCGGCGGAGCCGGGGTTTTCGTGGCATGCTGGGGAAACGTTTGGAACTCCATATCTACCTCTGATCCTACCACATCCATCTTCTGCAGTGCAGTGATTATCGTCGTCAGCGTATCCGCCAGCGGTAAATCCTTGTGCGGTACGACCACCAGCGTATAATTCGTCCCCTCACCGGGGCGAACGACGTAATCGTAGTTTACTCCTCGCACCTGCATGAGGAATTGACCATCATCCACGTAGAGAAGCGGGCTAGCACTCAGCAGGTCCTTTTCCGGCGTGGTTATCTCCGTCGCACCACGGTAGGCGTGCACTAAATCTCCGCCGCGTACGATCACGGTGTAACCGCTCGTTTGTGCTGTGTTGATGATGGTAGCGAT
>CAZILO010000025.1:0-12102 GCA_964540085.1 uncultured Thermotogae bacterium | reverse complement strand
CACCATGCAGGAACGGATATTCAAACTGCTCGGGATCACCCCTGAGGAAGCGGAGTTGCGGTTTGGACTCTTCCTGCGGGCGCTCGAATACGGTGCGCCGCCGCACGGGGGATTTGCGCTTGGAGTGGACCGGCTGGTGATGATGATGGCTGGCGAACGATCGTTACGCGATGTAATCGCCTTTCCCAAGACAACCACCGGGGTGTGTCCTCTCACCGAAGCGCCGATGCCAGTAGCGCCGTCACAGCTGGATGAGCTCGGAATCCAACTCAAGCAAAACGGGTGATCGCCACGTCCGCACGACAGTCGGTGTTGCTCGGGTTAATCGCCCTGCTGATCGTGGTACTCGTTGTCCTGAGTGGCGGAGTGGGAAGCGTGCATTTCAATCCGGGAAAGCCGCTCCCGCGCGGTCAGATCACTCGTCCTCCGGTGGTGAGCGCTACTAAACCGGTCGCACCATCGCTTACCGCCGGCATCGTGTTTCGCACAATCGTGCTCGCAATTCTGATCATCGCTGGGATTATCGCGGTAATCGGCGCAATTGTATCACCAGAGTTTCGTCGGTTTCTCCTCCGACAGATGGTGCCGGTCGGAATAATACTCGTCGCCATTTACCTTTTATCGCTGTTGCTTCCGCCAATCCATCTCCGTACTCGGTCGTCTCCGCGCCCCGGTCACCTTACACCACCACCCGCCGTTACACCAAGTCAGCCGGAACACGTGACAATCCCGACGGCAACTCCATCACACTGGTGGACCGTACTGATCGCATTGGGAGGCGCGATGGTAGTCGTCGGTGGCGGCATTGCAGTGTGGTGGTGGCTTAAACTGCGGCGGGAACGGAGCATCGCGCGGGAGTCAATCTTAAAGCAGTTAGGTGAACAAGCGGATATCGCCGCGTCCCGGTTGCGTAATGGCGATGATCCCCGCACCGTGGTGCTGCGTTGTTACCAGCAGATGTGTGATATCCTGAATAAATACGGACATGTGTCCAACCCGGAGTACTTTACCCCACGCGAGTTCGCGCGCCAATTGCACGCACGTGGGATGAGCACAGAATATGCCGATCGTCTGACAGCGATCTTTGAGCAAGTACGGTACGGGCACCGCTACGGACCAGAGTTTGCCCACGAAGCGGTAACGTGTTTAAACGCGATTAAGGCTGCTTACGCTCCGGGAGGGTGAAACAGATGAAACGTGCTCATATCGCTATCATCATCAGTGGATCCGTCGCCGTATTCACAATCGTGTTTTTCTTCCTCCTCCAAGGCAAGTTATACGATGCACTGGTGGTACCGCTTGCCCGCGATTACTACATCCTGTGGTTTTATGTTACATCGATGCCCCAGGCTGGCATTTGGCTCGCCATTGCCAGCGTGTTTAGTTTCATATTGTTCACCGTTTACCGGCGCACAGCGCGTACGCTCCCGCGGTGGCGTCCACGTTCCGCGCCCGTTCACTCTCAACCACAAACTGATAACCCGCTGCAACTGCTCGCCACCGCCATCCGCTATGCACGTCGGTTCCCGGTGTACCGTTACACGGTGGTGCACGAGCTTGCCGAACTTGCTATCCGGATAATCGCCCGTCGCGATCAGGTACCGCTGCCGGAGGCGCGGCGGCGGTTCAAAACGGGTAAGTGGTGTAATAATACGGAAGTACGCGATTTTCTTGAATATGAACGCCTCACGACTGGAGTGAAATTCGACTCGGACTTCGATCGCAAGTTAGCCACCGCGATCGATTATCTCGAACACCTGGAACAGGGGGGATAGTATGGAACTTGCAGATGTCGGCGAGCGGACGCAGGCGATCGTCGCCGAGGTAAAAAAAGCGATTGTGGGCAAGGACGACCTGTTGGAACGAGTGATGGTGGGAATCCTCGCGGGTGGGCACATTCTGTTCGAAGACTATCCCGGGTTGGCAAAAACGCTGATTGCACGTAGCTTTGCTCGGGTGTTGGGAATGGAGTTCAAGCGCATTCAATTTACTCCCGACCTGCTGCCGAGCGACATCGTTGGATCGCATATCTTCGATCGGGAACACGGCAAGTTCACCCTGGCAACGGGACCGATTTTCGCCAATTTGATCCTCGCTGACGAAATTAACCGTGCCACGCCGAAGACGCAATCGGCGTTGCTCGAAGCGATGCAGGAATTCCAGGTGACGATTGAGGGAGAGACACTGCCGCTGCCGACGCCGTTTATCGTAATCGCCACCCAGAACCCGATCGAATACGAGGGGACGTTTCCTCTGCCCGAAGCGCAACTCGATCGGTTCATGATGCGCCTCACCGTCGGTTACCCCGACGAGGAAAGCGAGGTAGAAATTCTGCGCCGCCGTCTCACCCGCAAAGTCGACGACGTCGCCCTGTCCCCAATAACCGAGGCATCCGAGCTCGTCGCCATGCGGCGCGCGGTTGAGGAAGTGCTCGTTGACCCTGACATCGAGAACTACATCGTATCCCTGGTGGCAAAAACACGTACCGACACAAATGTATACGTGGGTGCCAGTCCGCGGGGATCGCTCGCGTTGCTCAAACTGGCACGGGCTAATGCCGCGGTACATGGACGCGATTATGTAATTCCCGATGATGTAAAGGAATTTGCCGTCCCCGCGCTTGTCCACCGCCTCATCCTTAGCCCGGAGCTATGGACAAAACGAGTAAATCCCAACGATGTTGTGGAAAACATCGTTCAACTCGTCCCGGTCCCCAAGGTTCAATAGATGGGCTACTCATATCGCATCATTTTTGCATTCGGAGTCGCCGGCTTGTTCATCGCCGCCGGGATATTCCTGCACGACGGCCATGCCATCACACTCGCCATTCCGTTTCTCGCGTACGTCGCCGTGCTCGTCGCCCGACCGGAGCCCACCGCAGCTGGAACTGATCTGGTCATCACCCGGCAGTTGGATCCACCGCGCCTAACCGCAAACACAGATACCACCGTCACTATCACCGTACATAACACCGGTCGACCGATTGCATGGCTGGGAATCATCGACTCCATCCCGGCCGGAGTGCACGCTGATCCCGATGCGGCTACAACTTGGCTGGGGCCGCTTCCCACCGGCGAAATAGCGCGGATCAGCTATACCGTGCACGCCGCCCGCGGGAAATACGAATTCGGCGACGTCCAGCTACAAACGTGGTCCCGGGCCGGAACCGGCCCCGTCGTGGACACTGTCGCCGCGCCCGCCCACCTTCTCGTCATTCCGGAGTGGCAACGACTAAAAAAGATCGAGATTCGCCCCCGTCGCACCCGCGTGTACTCCGGGATCATCCGCGCGGACGTAGGCGGGACAGGAACTGACTTTTTTGGGAGTCGCGCCTACGTGCGTGGTGATAATATCCGGCGCATCAACTGGCGTGCGTACGCGCGCACTGGGAAGCTCATCATTACCGAATATGAACAAGAGCGAATCGCTGATGTAAACGTAATTCTTGACGCCCGTGCTGCCGCCAACAGCGAACCGGAGTTGTTCGAACGTGGCATCAGCGCTGCAGCAAGCGTTGCCGATTTGTTCCTGTCACAAGGGAATCGAGTGGGGCTGCTGATTTACGGCGACGTGCTCAATTGGACGTATCCCGGGTTCGGCACCGGTCAACGCGAGCGAATTCTGGACGCGCTTGCTGCCGCCACGCTCGGCGACAAACCGGTGTTCGCAGATCTGCGCTATATCCCTGCCCGGCTGTTTCCTGCCCGGTCCCAACTGGTGGTAATCAGCCCGCTCGCCGGAGAAAAGGACGTCGAGGTATTCGGAATATTGCGGGCCCGTGGTTATCAGATTATCCTTATTTCTCCGGACCCGATTAGCCATTGGCGGACAGAACTGGGGGGCACTGATACACCGTCCGCCGCCGCCGCTGTTCGCATCCTACGGCTTAAGCGCCGCGTCCTCACTTCAGCCCTCGCCCGAATCGGAGTGGCAGTGGTCGACTGGAATACCGAGAACAGCCTCCTCACAACGGTGAATTGGGCGTTAGCACGGCAAAGCAGGAGAGTGCGATGAATTGGGTGGCGACGGGTGCGTTTGTGGGTGGACTGGGCATAATCGCCGTGCTGGGATTCGTACACGGCCACCTGATTGTGGGTGGAATTGCCGCGCTTCTCGGCGTTATGTGGAGCATCGCTGTGTGGACAAATTACGGTCGTGAACGCACACTGTCCGGCCTGACCGTCGTGAGCGCCGTCGTCTCTTACTTTGCCCTGTTCCTCGGAGTGGCGGGAGTGTATCCCGTGCTCGGTGCAATCACGTTAATCATAGTTGGCTGGGAAGCGGAGTTAAGCGCCCGCGAGGTCGCGCCGTTTCCCAAGCCGACACAACGCGCATTCATGCGCAGTCGCATTCCGATACTGACAACGATCGCTGTGACCGGATTTGGAGTTGGAGCGGTGATTTCTGCCATCAGATTGCACCTTAGCTTCGGCATAGCACTCTTATTATCAACAGTGGCACTCGTGCTTTCAGTCGCGTTTCTGATCGCGATCAGGCCCAGCCGTAACAACCAATAAAAAACGGGCGGCACAACGGCCGCCCGTGGACAGATTTCGCTGGTTATTAATAAGGTAAGGTGAGATCGCCACAGATTTCTGTCAGCACTCGCTTGCTGTTCTCATATCCGCTGATCGTTCCGAAAAACGCGGGGATGCCCGATCCCTGCGCTGGGTAGATCTGATACGAGAACGTTGTCGTATCCCCAGGAGCGAGCTGGTTGAGCCACAGAATCTGGAGCTTGTTCCCCGCCCGCTTGACGGGCACGCCGCCGCTGTTGCTTATGCTGACCTGCCATCCAACCGGGATCGTCTCCTCGATCCCGACCCCGGATAAGTTGCCGCCGGAGATGATGGTGATGGTCACAACTACGCTACCGTCGGGCTGCGGCTCAACGTGGCGTACCGCAATCAGCGCCGATTTTCCCACCACCAGCCCCTTCCTTCGCATCTGCGTGCGCCCCGCCGGACCAACCGCCTTCAGTGTCACCTCAACGTAACCGGGCACGGTGAACGCATGGTCAACGGACGGATCGGTCGTGGTGATGTCGGGCTTGTCACCGCCGCTGAAGTACCATTCATAGTGAATCCCATTTGCGGCCGCCTGCGCCTCGGGAGCGAGGAGGAACGTGATCTTTTCTCCCACTGCCGGGTTATAGCTGGTGGAATCGAAGTCGATCACCCCCTGCCCAACAGCGACCACTCCCATAGCCAACAGGAGCATCCCGCTGACCGCTATCAATAATCGTGCATTCATAATCCCTCCAATTGGTCGCGTTCCTCTACGGAAGCGGGTCATGTACCGAAATACCCTTCAGCCAGTAAGCGATCAGATCACGCATCGCAGCGAGATCGATCGTGGCACCGTTCGTATATGGAACCGGCTTGTTGGACAACCACAGCGATACCGCGTACTGGATCTGGTCAAACGATATCTGCGATGGGAGACACAGGTCAATCTTGTTGTCCTTGGTATCCCAGCGTGAGATGACGACCGCAATCGGTAGGTATTCTTCGAGCGTGACCTTGTCCTCGCCGAGGACCATCTGCGTCAGCCGCGGTGATGAACTGGCCACGGTACCATTGATCGCGACCTGGAGCTGTCCCGCGGCACCAAATATCGGCGCGGTGGGAGCGGTCAGAGTATACGTGATTACCCGTTTGTCACCGCTTTTTAGCGTTTCCATAAACAACCAATCGCACTCCAGCGCCTTGTTATCGGTGGTTGGATACCACGTCCGCAGGGTGGCGGAGCTGTTGTCGACCGCGGTGAACGACCAACTCTGTGGAATGTGCTCGGACAAGCTCAGCCCGTCCACGGCAGTGTTAGCGGTAATCGTCACCGTCACCTTGACATTGCCGCCGGCGATCGTCTTGTCATCAGGGAGACAGGTATCGATCGTGCGAGTAACTGTCACACTCGGGAGAACGGTAAGCGTCTTGGTGCAGGTTCCAGTGCCACCGTCGTTATCGGTGACCACCAGTGTTACTTTGACCTCACCCGCGGTGGGGAAAGTGTAGGTGACTTGCGGCATAGACGTGGTCTTGTCAATCACGCCGTCACCATTGAAGTCCCATGCGTATGAAACGATGGACCCATCGATATCATTGGATCCGCTGGCATCAAGGGTGGTGGGCACACCGGTACGCGGCTCGTTGGGATCCGTGGTGAACATTGCAGTTGGCGGCGTGTTCGCAACGATGATCGACTGGTGTACCGGCTGGGAATGAGTCCCCTGATTATCAGTGACCACAAATGTTACGGTGTACTTTCCGGCTTGAGAATAGCGATGCTGTGGATTCTGATCGGTACTCGTGACTCCATCGCCAAAATCCCACGACCACGCAACTACGCTGCCGTCCGCATCACTTGACTCATCTGTGAATTGAATTGTGTCCTTGGTAAGCGGCGCTGCGGGGGAGAATTTGAACTTAGCGACCGGGGGCATATTCGGCGTTTTCACGGTTATCGTAGCCGGGGCGATCGTGATCGTACCCGCAACACCACGGAAATTGACAAACGACACGGTTGATCCCGCATCGGTGGCAATCTGCCCGCCGGCATTGGCATGCACATTAATAGTAGCGCTCCAGTGCGCTCCAATCCCTAACCCACCGAGTTTCCAAGTGAGGACCGTGGTCCCGTTCGCCTGGGAAACGATGGTAGTGGGAGCCGGGTCCGCACTCACGTAAATCAACCCCGCGGGAAGTATTTTGGTGACAGTGATGTCGGTCGCCGTCTGTCGGACAGTAAGTTGCGAGATAACAGCGGCCGCCGTTGTGCTCGCCGGCTGAGGGAAGAATAACCCACCGGTTTCAGCAGCAAACTGCTGCAAGAGATCACGGTCAATCAGAAAACCAATTCCAACCGAAATGATTTTAATCCCCAACTCCGCAGCTACCTTTCCCTCCGTCTTAGCGTCGCTCCCAACATTGCTTTGTCCGTCGGAAAGCAGAATATCAGCGCACACTGCGTCCGGGCGTCCATTGGTGGTAAGTTCCTGACGCGCCACGGCCAATGCATCACCAAGGGCGGATTTGCCGCCGCGCCTGATATCAGCGATTGCCTGTTTAATCTGCATAAAGTTATTAGTCAGTCCGACCACGAGCCGCGCCTGATCGGAGAATACGACAAGACCAGCACGGTCGTCTTTGCCCAGTTGATTAAGGATGGCAAATGCCGCCTGCTTGGTTTGCCCAAGGTCAGAAGTGGCCGATGTATCGATCACGAGCATGCAATCGATCGGAAACCCACCCTGGGGTCCGCTTCCAGTCAAGGTAATGGTAACCGCCGCTGTATCCGGACTGCCGGTGCCCGCTGCGTAGATCGTAGTCGGGGCGACGGTCTGGTTCACAGCGACGTACGTCGTAGTTCCAACCGCGGTGACTCCCATACCTGCAAGAGCAACAATTAAGAATACGGCGAGGGGAATCCCCCCCGCCGCGTTAAACCATCGTTTCATCGTGATCATCTCCTACTCATCCGATTTACTTTCCTCCCTGGCACGGGAGCTTGCACGCCGCGCATGTGCCTGGCATCGCCCCCGGAAGAGGATCGCAGATATCCGTGTTGGTGAGCCAATAAGCGATGATCGTCTTCAACATCTCGTAGGTAACCGTCTGGCCGCCAGTGCGCGGTACAACCTCGTCCTCAAGCCAGAACGCGATTGCCCGTTGCACCTGCTGGAACGAGATCTTGTTCGACAGGTTAATGTCGATCGTGTCGTTGTCCACGTCCCACCGTGAGATTACCACGAGTACCGGCAGGGAATCCGTGACATCGACCGTAGAATCACCAGTGACCGTCACCTGCTGACACGGCAGCGCAGAATCGACGACGCCGTACAGGTTGTTACTGCTGACGTAGCACGGGTTATTCGCCGCTTGCTCGATCGGCTGTGTCTGCGGCACTGTCACCTCGTAGATGATCGTCTTGGTCGTCCCTGCTGGGAGTTTAGTCGGGAGCACCCATTGGACCTTGGACGCTTTGTACGTAAATCCGTCGGTCTGGATCGAGGTTACTTTCCAGCCAGTTGGGAGTTGCTCAGCAAGCCCAACTCCGTACAGATCATGGTCAGCACTGATCTCCACCTTGACGGTGAACGTATTGCCCGCTGGGTTGCCGTCCGGCCCCAAGTAGTTAAGCAGGACATTGTTGCATGGTACTGGAGTAGCGATTGTACGCACGGCAGTGATCGTCGCCTGTGGCACTTTAGGTAACGGATTATCGACCTCGGTGCACGTGTACGAATAGGCAGCGAGTTCCTTCATCGTCTCCAGATTAATCGTAGCTCCCTGTGTCCACGGCACTGGTTCGTCGTTCTGCCACAACTGGAGCGCACGTGCAAGCTGGTTGGGGTCGATCTTCTGCGACAGACGCAGGTCAATCGTGTCCTGAGTATCGGTCCCAGTACGCGGCACGAGATGGGCAATCGCTGTCTTGATCGACAACGCATCGACTACCTCGATGTCACTGTCCCCGGCCACCGGAATCTCCAGTGACGGAGTCATCGATTGGAACGTCCCCGTAATCTTAAAGCACGCCGGAAGCGTGGTGGCCACAAGTTGATCGCTCGTCGGCACCGTCACTTCATAGGTGATTACCTTTGTCTCGCCAGCCTTGATCTGGTCGACGAACACCCACTGTACCGCCGACCGCTTGAACGCAGCGCCGGCATTTTCAATCGGCTTGATCTTCCACCCGACGGGGAGGTTCTCCTGGAGCCCGACTCCAGCGAGATCAGTCTGAGACTCGATTCGTACAACCACCTTAAACGTGCTCCCCGGTAATGCTGCTACGGTAGAAATCGTCCGTGTCACCTTCACTGCCAATGCGGATATGAGGACCGTCTTAGTGATGCGGTTGGTAGCACCCTCGTTGTCAGTAACACGCAGGATGACGTTATAGGTTCCGCTCGTCGCATAGGTGTGTGTGACAACCGGCTTGGTCGTTTTGAGATCGAACACGCCATCACCGTCAAAGTCCCACTCGTAACTTGCAATCGTGCCGTCAGGATCCTTGGACGCGCTGGCATCGAACGTTACCGGCTCGTTGATGTGTGGCTTGGCCGGCGTCGTGGCAAATGCCGCAATTGGTGGCTGGTCCGTGCTTCCGGAAATAATGAACGGTTCACCCGGGTTGAGTGCAATCTTCGTGGGCGCAGTCAAACTGCCGGATAGGAACTTTACCGCCGTGATCCCGGCAGTAAACTGCGGGTTAATCGTCAGGGCAAATTGGCTCCCGAGAGGGCCAAGCGCCATCCCGTCCGCGCCGTTCGCGTACCACGCCCAGTGGACCGATCCCGTTGGTAGGGTGAGATCCCACGATTCGTTAAAATCGCTCGCCCCATCGTCCTGAACCTCAAACTTGGCGCCGGTCGGCACTCCCGACAATGCAAACGTTGCACTGCCTTCTCCTCCAGTGGGAGAGCTGAGGAGGACAAACAGGCTAAGCGCGCCGGTGGTGCCATTGCGGTACAAGAAGAGGACCGCCGTGTTTGGTTCTTCCAACCCCGTGTTGGAGTGGTAATTTTTATAGTTGTAGAAGTCAACGGCGCTCTTCGTACCGACAAGGGGCACAATTTGCACTTTCTGTGTCCCCTGCGACACTGTGTAGTATCCCGTCCCCTGTGCCGTCGCTGTCACCTGTAACACAATGACGATGAGCAACAGCAACAAGGGAAGGCCATACAGTCCAACCTTACGAAACTTCATTGCTACCTCCTTTATCATTAGCTTTCCTTCCAAAATTTCCGCGTTGCAAGCAAAAAACAATCCGCCATTACTTTATCATAAAACCGCACGCTGGTCTGTAACATTAGTCACGATCCCCCTTTCCTCCTCACAGCGCCACCGTGAGTTGATAGAGCGCGTCATCGATTGCGTGTTGAGCCGCCGCGAGAGGGCTAGCAGTGATTATCGACAGGAACGGTTGATCAGTGTCTATCACTGATGTCGTGAATGCGACACTACCATCGGAGTTGAACACGGTAGCGAACAATGCCACAGTCGCTGCCTTCTGTAGGCCGATGAGGATCCCGATTGGGCTCAACAAGAGTTTCAGTGAATTATCGGCCAGGGACGTTGCACCAAGAACGAGCAACGAACGCGCCGGCTGGAACGAAATTTGATCTTCCCAACGTACGATACGAAAGATAATGATACGATCGGCATTTAATGCATTAGCAAGCCGTCTGACTCCTTCCACCGACAGATTATCCCCCACGTATGTATTGGTGGTTCGTTGTGCTTGCATAATTTCTCCGGTGGAACAGACATACGTACCCGTAATCAGAGTGCCGCGCTGCTCGGCATACGCTTGGAGTAACTGTAGATCCTGGATTGGAACCGGTGCCGCTGCCTGCACGAACACTGCGATTCGTTGCCCCATCGCCGGAACGGCAATGAGCAACAACACGACCCCCATCGCTATCCACACACTCACTGTTCGCATTTTCATCAACATACTCTCTCCACCACCCGTATAAACGTTGCTTTCTGTGGAGGGAGTCTAGCTGAGTGTCCGTGAGTGCGGAAGGAAGGGTGTCGACGCTTCCCTCCGGGTTTGTCTACAGGACCGCGGACAAATGTCCGAGCGACGTACGCCCGCGGTTACAGAGAAAGATCAACTGGCTGCTGTGCGGTGTGAGGATGGGTAGGACCGGCATATACCTTCAGTTTACGGAGCATGCGACGACCGAGCTTTGTCTTCGGGAGCATGCGGCGAACCGCTTCGCGCACCGGTAAAGTGGGACGACGTTTAATTAGCTTGTCATACGGAATTTCTTTAAGCCCGCCGATGTACCCCGTATGCCGCTGATACATCTTCTGCTCCCACTTATTGCCGCTGAGCGCAACTTTATCGGCATTAATCACGATCACGTAATCGCCGGTATCAACATGGGGCGTGTAAATTGGCTTATGTTTGCCCTGCAGGACCACCGCGATCTCGCTCGCTAGGCGGCCGAGTGGCTTGCCGTCCGCGTTCACTACGTACCAATTACGATTCCACGTCTTGCCGCGCTCTTCGTTCTTCGCTACATATGTCCGCTGCATCTCATGCTCCTTGATCAGTATTCCGAGTAGGGGCTGATTATAGCCGCCGTTGCGTCACCTGTCAAAATAAATCGTTGCCTCTGGTGCCGGGCCAACCGAGACAATTCCCACCGGGACCCCAACCGCGTCCGCGATGAACTCGATATAATCGCGCGCCGCCTGTGGGAGCTCATGCGGCGATCGCATCGCCCGCAGATCCTCATCCCAACCGGGCAGCGTTTCGTACACCGGAACGCAACCGGCAAGCACATCCGGATCGATCGGAAACTGCTTGATCTCTTGGCCGTTCAACTGATAGGCGCGGCAGACCTTAATCGTGGAAATGCCGGACAAGACGTCGAGCTTGGTGATCGCGAGTTCAGTGGGATCATTCACCGCAACGGCATGGCGCAACCCGACAAGATCAAGCCACCCACACCGGCGCGGCCGCCCGGTCGTCACTCCGTACTCTCCCCCGCGCTGTTGGATCGTCGCGCCGACCGAATCGGAGAGTTCAGTGGGAAACGGCCCGGAACCGACGCGGGTGGTGTACGCCTTCGTAACCCCGACCCGGCGCTCGACACGCGGGTTAGGAACCCCAATCTCCTGCGGTAGGCCAGCAAACGTCGTCCCTGACGATGTTACGTACGGGTACGTGCCAAAGTCGATATCAAGCAGCGCTCCCTGCGCCCCCTCGAACAGGACTTCCTCTCCCCGAGAAAGAGCCGCCCGTATCTGTGCAGCGGCGTCCCCGATCGATCCGAGGAACGGGGCAGATACCTGTACAAGCTCATCGGCAAGCTGTTTTGGATCAAGCGCTGCGATCTCGGGCGACGCGGGCCAAAGTCGTCGCAACAGCGCGATGCGTGTTTCAAGCCGGGCGCGGAGCCTGTTCGGGGTAAGGAGGTCGCCAGCGCGGATACCAACCCGTGCCGCCCGGTCACGATAAGCGGGCCCGATCCCCCGCCGCGTTGTCCCGATCGCCGCCCCGCTTCCCTCGAGCCCTTCAATGATGCGGTGGTACGGGAGAATAAGGTGAGCGTTTCCCGCGATGATGATCTCCGGCGCTTCT
>CAZILO010000024.1:0-12201 GCA_964540085.1 uncultured Thermotogae bacterium | reverse complement strand
CCCCATAGTGCGAGGCGATCGACTGGAGAAAGACGTGATCGTCGGTCGATTCTCCTTTGAATCCGAGCGAAGTATGATCGCAGTAGCTCACCGCTAATTCAGCCTTCACCTTGCTCATCCCAAGGGATTCAAACTCAAGCCATGCCATTGTTCCGGTCGAGTCCTGCGTCAGGCATTGGTCGATCCGGATCCCCACCTCCGCGCCCCGTTTTAGGGAGCCTTCCACCACATGCGCCTCCAGAATCTTCTCAGTCATTGTCTTACCCACATGAATCACCTCGCTTTAAAAATGGGATTATACCGATCAGGAAAACGGCGTCAATTTGCACGCGGGAATCCGTTGGAGCTACAATGAGTTTATGGCAACCTCAATACGAGAACCGGTCGTTGCTGGCACGTTCTACCCCGGAACGTCCGCTGCGCTGTTAGACGCGCTTACGCGCCTGTTCGGTGGCGTTGTTCCTCGTAGTTCAGGAAAACTGCCAACGCCAATGGGGCTCATCGTACCGCACGCTGGATACGTTTACTCCGGGGCGGTGGCAGCACAGGGATACACTGAGTTGGCAAAACGCGGCAAACCTGATTGGGTCATTATTCTTGGTACGAATCACACTGGTTTGGGCCACCCGATCTCGATTGCCCGGGACGGCGCCTGGCGCACCCCACTGGGAGACGCGCCAATCGCGGCCGCGATTGCGGATCAATTGGTAGAGCGTGGGTTCCCGGTGGCAGAGGAAGCGTTCCTCCATGAACATTCGATCGAGGTGCAGTTACCGTTCCTGCAATATTTGTTCGGCACGGACATTCCGTTCGTACCGGTGTGTGTCATGCTGCCGGCATTCTCCACCCTCGCCACTGCCGGAGTGCGATTGGCGGAGGTGGTACGGGGCACTAATGGAGCGGTGGTTGTGAGCAGTGACTTCACCCATTACGAACCGGATGGGATGGCGCGTGAACTCGATCGGGAAGCGATCGAGAGAATCCTCATGCTGGACGCCCCCGGGTTTTATCACCTTGTCGTTCGCAAGCGCATGTCGATCTGCGGCGCCGGCGCGATCACAATTCTCCTCACCGCGGCAATGGAACTGGGGTGGCAGAAAACAGACCTCATTTCCTACCGGACATCTGGCGATGTCACCGGAGATCCCAGTACGGTTGTGGGATACGCCGCGATCACGTTCGAAAGGAGCGCGGATGCTTAACAGCATGACTGGATATGGGACCGGAAGTGCGGCCGCTGCGGGCTGGACCGCTGATGTTGCGTTGCGCACCCTGAATCACCGCTATCTGGCCGTTCGAGTACGTGGGATACACGATCCGGAACTGGAGCGCCGAATTGAAAGTGAGGTCAAGCACGCGTTCGCCCGCGGTGAGATCGAAGTGACGGTCACCTTGACACGCGATCCCGAGCGCGAGCTTCAACTCCGGTTCGATCAGGCAACTGTATCCCGGTACGTGGAAGCGTTACGTCAGATATGCGATAAATTTACGCTGCCGCCCCCGGGGCTAAGCGACCTGATTGCAGTGGGCGCATTTGCTCCTCCCGCTGCCACCACCGACGCCGATCCATGGGACGCCGTCGCCCAAGCGCTGGAACAAGCGATCGCCAGCGGAACGCTGTCACGGTCTCAAGAAGGAGAGTTGCTCACCGCTGAGCTGCGCCGCATAACCCGCGAGTTATCCGGATTGATCCAGGACGTCAAAGCGCGTATTCCGGACGCGATCGCCGAGTTGCGTGACCGCATGCGCGAACGGGTCGTTGCCCTCGGTGCAGAAGTCGACCCCACCCGGCTGGAGGCGGAAATAGTGCTTCTCGCGGAACGAGCCGACGTGCGTGAGGAAATCGCACGCCTGGAAACACACCTCACCCGAATTGACGCTTTGCTGGCAGCGGACGGACCAGTCGGTAAAGAATTGGGATTTCTCGCTCAGGAACTCTTACGTGAAGCGAATACCTTGGGAGCGAAGTCGCGTGATCTAGCGATCAATGGCGCCGTCGTCGCAATGAAAGTGGCAATCGATCATTTTAAGGAGCAAGTACAGAATGTTGAATGAAACAATCCTCCACCATCGCCGCGGGATCGGAAGCGGGTTGGCATTCGTCGTATCGGGTCCCTCCGGGGCAGGGAAAAACTCAGTAATCGACCGGGTGATGCAGGACCTGCCGGGGCTTTCCTATTCCGTTTCTTATACCACCCGTCCGCCACGACCGCACGAGGTGCCGGGGCGCGATTACCACTTCATTTCCCGTGACGAATTCGAGCGATTGATCGCCGCTGGAGAGCTGGTAGAGCACGTTCAGTACCTCGGCGATTACTACGGCACCGGTCAGACACAGATAAAAGAAGTGTTCGCCCGCGGTGAGGACGTCATCCTAAACATCGACGTCAACGGCGCGAAAACACTGCACGAAAAAGGCCTGCTTCGATTTACGGTGGTGTATGTGTTTTTAGCGACGTCATCGCTTGCCATCCTCGCTAATCGACTGCGCGCTCGCGGTACCGAGAACGAACGGGAAATTGAAGCGCGGCTCGCGGTCGCCACCCGTGAGCTCGAAGCGATTCCAACGTTCGATTATCTTGTGATCAACGATGAACTGGACGAGGCGGTGGAGGAGCTCTCCGGGATCGTCACCGCCGAACGGGCACGTATCATTCCCTGACCAATGGAAGTTGGAATCGATGCCGTCGACGTTGCCCGCATCAGGTCCCTCTATCTTCAATATGGCGATCGGTTCCTGAGGCGCGTGTTCACACAAACTGAAATTGACTACGCATTTTCCGCCCGCGATGACCGCCGCTACGAACGCCTCGCCGGGCGGTTTGCCCTCAAGGAAGCGCTAATAAAGGCATACGGGCACGGAATCCCGTTCCGGGAAATCGAGGTGCGACATAATCCAGCCGGGAAACCAGTGGTAGTCTGCGGGCGCGTCCGGGGAAAGATAATGGCCAGCCTGACGCATACACGCAGGCTGGCCGTGGCTTGTATTCTGGTTGATCCCGATCCTACTTCCGCTTCACATCCCCCCGCGGAGTAACCTTGAGATGCTTTTCGATCTCACGGCGTAACTCCTTACCGGGCTTAAACAGGGGAACAACCTTAGCGTCAACGTGAATCGGCTCTTTAGTCTGTGGGTTGATCCGACTGCTCGCCTTGCGGGCGCGCACCCCGAACTTCCCGAACCCTACGAGCTTGACTTCCTCTCCCTGGAGGAGGGTGGTTTGGATAAGGTTCAACACCGAATCAAGAAGGTTACGTGCATCCTTCTTGGTCAAGTTAGTTGAATCAGCTAAACGATCGACGAATTCGCCTTTATTCATGTGTACTCCTCCTTGTTGCTTTATGTTATTCTTGTTCTTGGTCGTGTTCTTCCTCTTCGAGGGTGGTATCCCCAAGAAGATCGCGCATGCTTAACGTTTCGTGTCCACCGTCATCGAGATAGAGCCGCTCCACGCGGTCACGCTTCTTGCCGCCGCCGCGTTTACGGGAAGGACGGGAAGATGGTGGGGGCGGAGTTGGCGGAGCAAGGAGCTTGCGAATGCTGAGGCGCACCTGCTTCTTTTCCTCATTTATCCCAATAATCTTCGCCTTAACTTTGTCGCCGATCGCCAGGATGTCCTTAGGGGTGGCAATTCGCTTGTCGCTGATCTCCGACACATGGATCAGTCCCTCCACGTCATCGGTAATCCGCATAAATGCACCAAAATCCTTGATCTCGGTGATTTCTCCCTCTACCACATCGTCGATAGCGTACTGCTCCATGAATTGGCGCCATGGATCCGTCTTGAGAGCACGGATGCTCAAACTGATACGGCGCGCCTTTGGATCAACGCCCAGCACTTTTACCTCGACCGAGTCCCCCTCGTTAAGAACCTCGTGCGGATTATTAACCCGTCCCCAATCGAGTTCGGACACGTGAACTAGACCTTCGATGCCATCTTCCAGCTTGACGAACGCGCCGAAGTCGGTGACCTTGGTTACTTCTCCCACAACGCGCTGGCCACGTGGGTACTTCGCTTCCACATCGGCCCACGGATCGTCCGAAGTCTGCCGCAGTGAGAGACTGATGCGTCGTGCTTCCTCATCACACCCGAGGACGACTACTTCGACCTCGTCCCCCTCGTGCACGATGTCCTTGGGATTCTCCGGATGTCCCCAGGAAAGTTCGGAGATGTGTATCAGCCCTTCAACGTCCTGCTCCAACTCCACAAATGCCCCGAAATCGGTGACGCTGACTACCGTTCCTTTGACACGCGCACCCACGGGATAACGTTCGGCAATCCCCTCCCACGGATTAGGGCGGAGTTGCTTGATGGACAGAGAGATCCGTTCCTTCTTTGGGTCGAAATCAATCACTTTCACCCGCACTGTATCCCCAACCTTGTAGGTAGGAGGCGGTACCGGCAGATCCTTCCATGCGATCTCGGACCGATGTACCAGCCCTTCGAACCCACCGATATCGACGAATATCCCGAAGTCGACAACGCTGCGAATCGTGCCCTCGATCTCTTGACCGACTTCAAGAGTGGAAAACAGGACCTCCCGCCGCTTGTGCTCCTCTTCTTGGAGGTACGCCTTATGCGATACGACGAGGTTTTTCTCGCGACGTGATAGCTCAAGAATCTTGAACTTGGTATGCGTGCCCTTGAGCTTATCAATCGCGCTCGGCAGGTCCTTACCCAGGTGCGAGCCCGGGAGAAACGCACGGATCCCCCCGAGGTTGACGTGATAACCAGCGCTTTTCACCTCACCGGTGATCTCGCCCTCCACCGGAGCACCGGTACGGTACGCCTCTTCCAGGGTCTCGATCCGTTTCTCGTACTCTGCCTGCTTTTCGGAGGCGTAGATCGTCCCCTTCTCCTCGTCGATGTAGGTGACAAGGACCTCGATTTCCTCCCCTTCCTCAACCTTGCCGCCATCGCGGAATGGGGATAATTCGCTCACGGGAAGAATCCCCTCCGATTTGTAACCAATATCGACGAGGACTTCGTCCTGATTGACCTGCACCACCGTTCCGGTGATCGTGTCGCCGCGACTGTACAGCTTGACATCGCTCTCCGAGAACGCCTCTTCCATCTTAATCTTTTCTTCCATAACTAAGACCACCTAGTTTTAAGATTTCCCCTCTTTTATGCCTCACTAAAAGAGGGCTCGTTATCAATCTCCCGTTCCTCCTTTCTACGCTGCATCGACGAGCTCCATCAACCGCTCGCTCATGCGCTGGGCCTGGATGGCGCGCGGTGCGCCGTTTCTCTTCGGCTTCAATTCATCGACGAAGAGCGGGTGACCGATCGAGATTGTAACCCGGGGAAAGCCGAACGGGTAGTGCGGCGGATACGGGCCATCTGCCCGAATGTTTACCGGAAGGAGCGGCTTCCCAGAAATCTGAGAAAAGTGAATTGCTCCGGCCTTAGCATCTGCGTTTCCCTTCGTCGTCCCCTCGGGGAAGATCCCGATTAACCGCTCGCGCCGCACCGCGTCCACCGTGCGGCGGAAGTCCGCCCGACTGAAGTGCTCACGGTCGATCGTGGTGGCGTAGAGTTTGATCAGGGGCTTGAAAACAGGATTCTTCAGCAGGCCTTTCCGGGCGATGAATTGAATGCGATTTCGTGGGCCAAACGCGGAAACGAGCAATGGGACATCCCAATAGCTACGATGGCGAGCGACGATAATGTATCCGGCCTTCCGATCGAGCATATCCCTCCCCGTAACCCGCAGGCGAAACAGAACCTTCGCCAGGAGTTGAAGGAGGATAATTATCAGCGCGTACAGACCTCCTCTATACCATGCCTTGAGCCGATGCGTCAACCTTCCTTAATCGCTCCTTGACGAGATCTATCGCCTCGGAAATGACCTCTGTGAGGCTCTTTTGATCGGTCGTGATTATAGTTGCATCAGGAGCGGGGTTCAAGGGGGACAGTTTTCGCGTGGAATCACGGGCGTCACGAGATATCAGCTCACGCAGTGTCTCCTCATAGTCGAGCCCGGGGCGCTCCCGCATTCGCCGCCGCGCCCGTTCCTCCGGGCTCGCCTCCAGAAATATCTTAACGTCAGCGTGTGGCAGCACAACCGTGCCAATATCTCGGCCCTCCATAACTACATCACGACCCGCGGCAATTTGCTGTTGCAACGCGACAAGTCGTGCCCGTACCTCGGGCATAGTAGCCACGCGCGACGACGCCCGGTCCATCTCCGGAGTGTGAAGTGCGGCGGTGACGTCTTCACCGTTCAGAAATATGCGACCATCATTGTCCATCGTGATCTCGATGTCATCCAATGGAATTCCGCGGTGCAATCCTAGTGCTACTGCCCGGTACATCTTTCCGGTTTCCACAAACAAATATCCGAAGCGGTGTGCTAGTGCCCGCCCCAAGCTTGTTTTCCCGGCCGCGGCTGGGCCGTCGATCGCAATCTGCATCAACTCTCCTCCTCATGTCCGACCGTAGTGGGCTGACACACAATCACCTGTGCTTCCGGAATCTTTTGTGCCAGCTTCTCCCGCGCTGCCACCGCGTACGCACGGGAGGGAAACGCGGCATAAACCGCTGCTCCACTTCCACTCATCCCGTGGTACTCACCGCCCACCACTCCCACAGCTTTGAGGTATCGCTCAAGCTCAGGATAGAGGGAAACAGCCGCTTCCTCAAGGTCGTTCTCACCCAAGTGCAAAGGGAAACTCGCTCCCGCTGGATGAAGGCGGTCATACTCGCGATATACCGCGGCAGTATCACAATGCACCGGCGGAATCACGACGAGAAACGCAGCAGCCGCACCCGGAGGCAGGGGCGTGATCAATTCACCCTTGCCAGTCATACGCAATCGCCCGCCGCGGAGGAACAGAGGAACATCACCACCCAGGTCAGCGGCGATGCGGGCGATAACATCGGGGGGCAGTGGCGGCGGGATCAAGCGATTGACCATATCCAGGACCACGGCGGCGTCACTCGATCCCCCCCCAAGCCCGGCTCCAGTTGGAATCATTTTTTTAAGGACGATGCGCACGCCTGCCGTCACTTTCTTAGCAGCGATCAGGGTGCGAGCAGCGCGATAGGCTAAGTCCTCTTTCGGCGGGAACGGGCTCACCACCTCGATGCCACTAGCACCGGGAATAAACTCAATTCGATCGGCAAGGTCAATCGTCTGCACAATCGAATCGATTGTATGGTACTTGTCCGGCCGGCGACCGCGTACGCGCAGAGCCAGGTTTAACTTAGCATAGGCGAGAACGGTGGTCATCGGGCGCGGTAAACGGTTTTCCCACCGCAGATCACGGCCCGCACCGGGTTGTGTCCGAAGAAGTACGGAATCTGGCGATAGTTATCGAGGTCGAGCAGGATGATGTCCGCCACCTTGCCTTCCTCGATGGAGCCAATCTCATCTGCGAGTTCGAGGGCGGCGGCGGCGTTCAAGGTGGCGGCAGTAATCGCCTCCTCAACCGTCATTCCCATCCGCATTACCGCAAGACCGATAACAATCGGCATCGCGTAGATCAGACACGTCCCGGGGTTGAAATCGGTACCAATGGCAACCGGCAGTCCAAGCTCTATCATCCGCCGCGCAGGTGCGTACGCGGTGTGCAAGGTAAATGCGGTCCCTGGGAGAAGAACTGGGACAACCCCTGCCGCCTGCATCAGCCGCATCCCACGCTCAGACGTGCGCAGAAGGTGATCGGCCGAGGTCGCGGACAGCTCGGCGGCAAGCTCGGCACCACCGCTTGATGCCAGTTCATCGGCGTGAATCTTAATCCGCAGTCCGGCTCCGCGGGCGGCGCGCAGAATGGCACGCGTTTCTGCAATCGTGTAAAAGCCCTCATCGCAGAACACATCGCAAAATTGGGCAAGTCGACGACGGCGCACAGTGGGGATCATCTCAGTGATGATCATCGAGACATAATCATCGCGGCGCATGTCGGGCGGAAATGCGTGCGCTCCGAGGAAGGTGGCGACAATTCGCGTCGGTACGCTACGCCGAGCACGACGCACAGCGAGGAGAAGCTTCACCTCGTTTTCCACGTCAAGACCGTAGCCGCTCTTGATCTCCACGGTCGTCGTCCCCCACGCCAGCATCCTCCGCACATGGGCACGGGTGTTCGCCGCCAGCGTTTCCTCGGACGCCGCTCGCACCGCCCGCATTGTTTCCAGGATCCCACCGCCATCGTAGCGGACACCACGAACACGAGCGAGAAACTCGTCTTCACGCGTTCCCGCGAATGCGGCGTGCGTATGCGGGTCCACAAACCCGGGCATGGCAATCATCCCCGCAGCGTCAATCGTGTCATCGACCCCACGTGACGGGATATCCACGGCAATACGAGCAATCCGCCCGTCTTCGACAAGAATGTCAACTCCGTCCTGCACGGACAGAGCATTCATCTTCTCCCCGCCAATCGGCCCGCGACCGCGAGGGGTGACAAGTTGTCGGATTCCGGTGATTAGAGTACGCATACAGCCTGAGTATAGTAATCGTAACCGCGCTTTACAACGATTTTTCTCCGCGGTATACTCCGTCACGGTGATAAAATGATCGAATTGAACGGCAATAACCTCACTTTAGAACAAGCGGGTCGGGTGGTGTTTTTCGGTGAGCAGGTGAGCATGAGTAACGCTGCGCGTGCCAATGTGGCGCGGTCAGCGGCGCAGGTGGAGGAAATCGTCGCCGCCGGAGCACCGGTATACGGGATCAACACCGGATTCGGCAAGTTGAGCACCGAGTCGATCCCGCACGATCACCTCCGCGAGTTACAGCGCAACATCGTGCTCTCGCATGCCGTCGGCGTCGGGGCACCACTCCCCGAAACGGCAGTGCGGGCAATGCTGCTATTTCGGATCAACTCGCTCCTCACGGGGGTGTCCGGAATCCGGCCGGAAACGCTCGATTACCTAATCGACTTACTGAACCACGGGATTCATCCCGTTGTCCCCGCACAGGGGTCGGTAGGGGCGTCCGGCGACCTCGCCCCGCTTGCCCACATTGCGCTCGTGTTGATTGGTGCCGGCGAAGCAATCGACCACGGGACCCGCATCTCCGGCACCGATGCGCTGCACCGCATCGGGCGCCCGCCGCTCACTCTCGGGCCAAAGGAAGGCCTGGCGCTACTGAACGGCACCCAGTACATGACCGGGCTCGGGTTTCTCGTGTATGCTTACGGACTAAAGCTGTGGACCGCGGCGGTGGGAGCGGCAGCAATGACGATCGAGGGGCTGCGCGGGTTCTCGGCACCATTCGCCGCTTCCCTCAATGCCGCCCGCCCCCATCCCGGGCAGGTTCGTGTAGCGGAGATGATCCGTGCCATCAGTGCGGGGAGCTCCCTCCTTGACACAACGACCGGCGACGTCCAGGACGCCTACTCGCTGCGCTGCATTCCCCAGGTTATCGGTCCGGCGTGGGAGGCACTCCGGTTTCTCAAGGAAAAGCTGGAAATCGAGATCAATTCCGCTACGGACAATCCCCTGTTGTTCCCTGATGGCGAGGTTCTGTCCGGCGGCAATTTCCACGGTGAGATCATCGGTTTAGCGGTGGAGATGGCCACGCTTGCGCTATCCGAAGTTGGGAATATCGCCGAGCGCCGTATTGATCGTCTGTTGAACTCTCCTGACCGCGGATTGCCGCCATTCTTGGTACAAGAGCGGGGCATCAACTCCGGGTTCATGCTTGCCCAGTACACCGCCGCTGCGCTAGCAAGCGAAAACAAGATTCTCTGCCATCCCGCCATCGCTGATTCCATCCCCACGTCGGGAGGAAAAGAGGACCACAACAGTATGGCGTCAATCTCCGTCCGCAAGGGACTCCAGATCTGCGAGAATTTGTCCCACATCATTGCGATTGAATACCTGTGCGCCGCCCAGGCCCTCGACTTTCAAGGGATCGATAACGCGGGAGAGAAGACGCGTCTTCTCCATGCCCGTGTACGCACCTACAGCCCGCACTTAGAACACGACCGTCCGCTGTCGCCGGAGATCGTGACTGTGGCCACTGCTGTCCTAAATGGAGATATAACCGATGGGATCATTTAAAGCGGGACTGGTAGGAGTACTCGGGCAAACGAATGTGGGCAAGTCAACATTCCTGAACGCCGTGATGGGAGAAAAACTCCTCATCACCTCCGATAAACCACAGACGACTCGCAATCGCATCCGGTGCGTGTATACCAATGCGGACGCCCAGATCGTGTTCGTTGATACTCCTGGGTTGCACGTTCCACAGAACCTACTCAGCCGCCGTATCCTGCGAGAGGCGTTCCGCGCATTGCGCGAGGTGGATGTGATCGTGTACATGGTCGAGCCGTGGGGCAAGGTATCAGATTATGATCGACAACTGTTCGATCGCCTTCCGGAACCATTGCCTCCGATGATCCTGCTCGTGAACAAGGTGGATACCGCTAAAGGGAATGCACTCGAAGAAACTCTGCTCGCTTACGATGCCACCGACAAATTCGTTGAGCTGATCCCGATTTGTGCAACACAGGGATTGGGAATTGCGGACGCTGTACGCACAATCATCTCCTATCTGCCCGAGCGGCCGCCGTTATTTCCGCCGGACATGAAGACCGATCGATCGGAAGAGTTTCTCATCTCCGAGATGATCCGAGAAAAGGTAGTCCAGCTCACGTATCAGGAGATCCCGTATTCAACCGCGGTCCGGATAAAATGGTTACACGAACGTGACGACGGCGTCCTCGAAATCAAGGCGGAGATCGTGGTCGATCGTGACTCGCAAAAGGGAATTATCATTGGCAAGGGTGGGAGCTTGATCAAGAAAATCGGTACTCAAGCGCGGATGGACATCGAACGCTTACTCGGCAAGCACGTGTTTCTCGACCTGCGCGTTGGGGTGCACAGGGGATGGACCCATGACGCGGCTGAAATCGAGCGCTTAACCAAACGGGACTGATACGTGCGAGGGCACTCCTGATGGACATCAAGATCAAGCAACTGGCGACGCTGGATGACTTCAGCGCGTGCGAGCGGTTACAAATCGAACTTGTCGGCGGATGGGAGCGGCTCGTCGTTCCGACAACCGTTCTAGTGACGGTGCGTGATAGCGGCGGAATCCTGCTTGGTGCCTACGACACCGACACCTTTCCTCCTCGACTCTGTGGTGTATTGGTCGATTTGGTGGCGGAATCCTCCGGGCAGCCAGCGGGCATCACGCTGCTATACGGGGTGAGCCCGGATGCACGCAATCGCGGGATCGGAGGCGCGTTACGCCGTGCCGAGCGGCGCAGTGCGCATCACGCCGGGATCCCGCTTCTGCGCTGGGAGACCGACCCGCTTCGCGGTGTCGACGCCCACATCGCGTTTAACCGCCTTGGAGCGATTGGAACGGGTTACATTCGCAATCGCTACGGACCGTTGTCTGACCCAACTAACGGCGGATTGGCCACTGACCGGATTACGGTAGAGTGGTGGGTGGACGCACCCCGCGTGAACGCCGTCGTCGATACGGGCACCCCACCGCCGCACTACCGCCTCGGTCTCAACCAAATGGAGGTAGTGACGAAAACGCGCGGTGTGGGCAATGGAGCGCGTCAACTCATCGACTTCGAGTCCAATCCCCGTTCCGAAACTGTGTTAGTGGAAGTACCGCCCGATTTTGATCGCTTGCTCACCACCGCCCCTAAGCTCGCCCGTGACTGGCGCATCAAGGCACGCGATGTGTTTGAGACGTTCTTCACCGCCGGATATCTTCTCACCGGATTTGTGCATGAGGCAGGGCGCAGTTTTCACCTATTGGAACGGAGACGGAAGGCGGCGGTACTGGAGGAAAGTAGTTGAAAAGGAGGTTCAAATGCGGAGAAATGAACTGGCAAAGATGATCGATCACACCCTGTTGGGCCCGACCGCGTCCACAGCCGGGGTGGAGAAGCTGTGTGCCGAAGCGGTGCGGTACGGCTTCTACGCGGTGTGCGTCAATCCATGTCACGTAGGGCTTGCTTACTCATTGGTGAAAGACAGTCCGGTTAAGGTGGCAGCGGTAATCGGATTCCCACACGGGATGACGACAGCCGAAGTGAAGGGATTCGAGGCACAGAAAGCGATCGCCGCCGGAGCGAGCGAGCTCGACATGGTAATCAACGTCGCCGCTCTCAAGGAAGGGGATTACGAAACCGTTCTCACCGACATTCGTGCGGTATGCACCGAGGCGCGGAAAGCGCCAACCAATGCGCTAGTAAAAGTGATCCTGGAAACCGCCCTGCTGGAT
>CAZILO010000023.1:0-12668 GCA_964540085.1 uncultured Thermotogae bacterium | reverse complement strand
CCTACACCAAGCGTATGTCGCAGGGTGGGTTCGGAATGTTCCTCCTCGGTTGGTATCCTGACTATTTGGAACCGTCGAACTACCTTGCTCCGTGGACAACCGAGTCGCCGGTGAGTTTGGGAACGTTCTTTAACAAGCACCCAAACTATCAGGCGTACAAGGATATCCTCGAGGTAGCAACGAGCACGGTCGATACCACCAAGCGTGCGAAGCTGTACCAGGCAGTGCAGATTTTGAGCGCGCAGGATGTGCCGTGGATTCCGCTGTGGGCGATTAACGTCCAGATGGCCGTTGCCACGCTGCCCAACGTGCACGGGGCGACAGTTGATATCACAATGGATATTCACATCGACCAGATCTACAAGACCAGTCAGTAATCGGTTCGATTGGAACGATCATGCGGGGGCCGAATTCGGCCCCCGTTTTTTGTTGCTGGACGAATGGCCTTGCCCGAGCGGTGAGCCGAGGATTATACTCCGCACAGAGAAAAAGGAGGTTAATTATGATTCAGATCGAAGATATCATGGCGCGCGAGATCATCGATTCACGGGGCAACCCAACGATTGAAGTGGACGTGTATCTCGAAGATGGCTCGTTTGGGCGGGCCGCGATACCATCCGGGGCGTCCAAGGGCACGCGCGAGGCACTTGAACTGCGCGATGGCGATCCAAAGCGGTTTCACGGCCGCGGTGTCCAAAAAGCGGTCAAAAATGTGATCGATGAGATCGCTCCCGCTGTAATCGGCCAGGACGGATTAGCGCAGGCCAAGCTCGACCGGCTGTTGATCTCGCTCGACGGGACGGAAAACAAGAGCATGCTCGGGGCGAATGCGATCCTCGGTGTATCGCTCGCCACGGCGCGGGCAGCGGCGGATAGCCTCGGGGTCCCGCTATTCGCTTACCTTGCCGGAATTAGGGAGCCGCTCCTCCCGCGGCCGCAGATGAACGTGCTGAACGGCGGCGAACACGCCGATAACAACGTCGATATTCAGGAGTTTCTTCTCATTCCCATCGGGCCCGATACGATTCATGAAGCGATTCGCGCTTGCTCGGAGGTGTTCCATACCCTGAAAGGGATCCTCAAGGAGCGCGGCCTGTCCACTACGGTTGGCGATGAGGGTGGATTCGCCCCTAACTTGGAGGAGAACGAAGAGGCGCTGAAACTGCTGGTAGAGGCGATCGAGAAAACGGGTTATCGCCCGGGGGTGGACGTGGCACTTGCGTTCGATGCTGCCGCATCGAGCTTTTTTGCGGACGGTAAATACCGATTCACCGTGGCCGGCAAAGTAGAGACCCTCGGTGCGGACGACCTTGTGTCGATCTATGAGAAATGGGTGCAGGAATACCCGATTGTGTCAATTGAGGATGGGCTCGCTGAGCGCGACGATGCGGGCTGGCAGCTAATCACACAACGTCTCGGTGGAAAGATCCAGATCGTCGGGGACGATAACTTTGTTACCAATCCCAAACTGTTAAAACGGGGGATCGAAATGGGGATCGCTAATTCGATTCTTATCAAGTTGAATCAAATTGGCACGGTCACCGAGACTCTGGAGACGATGGATCTTGCCCATTCTGCTGGATACACCTGTGTTGTATCGCACCGGTCGGGGGAGACGGAGGATACATCGATCGCGGATCTCGCCACCGGAACGGCGTGTGGGCAACTGAAGAGCGGTTCGATCTCGCGCTCCGAGCGGGTGGCAAAGTACAACCGCTTGCTACGGATTGAGGAGGAGTACGAGTTGCGGTTGGCGGACTGGCCGGCTCAATTCCGACCGTAATTTAGCACGACGACCGGGAAGTAGATGATGAGGGGAGAGGATGGTCGAACGCACATGCGGCGCGGACCGCGGGTCATCATCGCGGTGGTGGTGATAGTCATCGGCCTCCTCTCGTTTCTCTACATATCGCGGTTTCTCACGATCCGCCACCTTCACGCTGAGATTGCGGCGATTACTCATCAAGAACGGGCAGCGCTTGCTATGCAGACCACACTGCGCGACCGCCTCGCCCATGCCAACGATCCAGCAACGATCGAGTATCTGGCGCGCAAGGAACTGGGGCTGGTGAAACCAGGCGAAGAGAAGATTATTTTCATCAAGGGAAACTAATGGCGGCAACGCAATTCGTCCATCTCCACACCCACTCCGAGTACAGCCTGCTTGATTCGGCGTGCAAAATCTCCGGTCTGCTTGATCGTGCGGCGGAATGCGGGATGGATGCCCTTGCCCTCACCGATCACGGGGTGATGAGCGGGGCGATTAAATTCTACCGTGCGGCGAAGAAACGCGACATCAAACCGATCATCGGTTGTGAGATCTACCTCGCCCCGGGAGATCGGCGTGATCGCAACCCGCAGCAGGGATCGCGCTATTATCACCTCGTGCTGCTTGCGGAAAACGAGGTTGGATACCGCAACTTGATCGCGATCGTCAGCCGCGCCTACACCGAAGGGTTCTACTACAAGCCGCGGGCGGATAAAGAGCTACTGCGTCAGTATCACACAGGGCTGATCGCATTGTCGGCGTGCGAGAGTGGCGAGATTCCGCGCTTGTTGCTGGCGGGGAAGGACGACGATGCCCGTGCTGCAGCGCGGGAGTACGCTGAAATCTTTGGGGACGGGAACTTCTACATCGAGTTGCAGGACCACGGCACCGATCGTGGGCGGAGCCTGAAATCCAAGCTCATCACGCTGGCACGGGATCTATCCCTGCCGCTGGTGGCGACGAATGACATCCATTACCTGACCCCGGATGACCGCCGCGCTCACGAGGTGCTGTTGAACATTCGTGCTAACAAGACGATGTCCGATCCCGATCACCGCACGTTCGACGGTGACGGTTACCACTTCCGGTGTGGAGACGAGATGGCAGAACTGTTCAGCGACGTTCCCGAGGCGATCGCGAACACCCGCGTTATCGCCGACCGGTGCAATCTGGAGATCCCGTTTGGCAATACGATGATCCCCCCGTTCACCCTCCCGGATGGGGAATCTGACCCAAACGCGTTCTTGCGCAAACTTGCGTATACCGGGGCGGAAAAGCTGTACGGAGCCGTGGACGGCGCAGTCAAAGATCGCTTAGAGTATGAATTGTCCGTAATCGAGCGCATGAACTACGCCACCTACTTTTTGATCGTGTGGGACTTCGTGCGGTTCGCCCGCGACCAGGGGATCCCGGTCGGCCCGGGACGGGGGTCGGCCGCCGGCAGCCTCGTGGCATACGCGATCGGAATCACCCGTGTCGACCCGCTCAAGTACAACCTGATCTTCGAACGGTTTCTCAACCCCGAGCGGATCAGCATGCCCGACTTTGACATCGATTTCTGCGTGCGCGGCCGCGATCGGGTCATCCAGTACGTGCAGCAAAAGTACGGCGTGGAAAAGATGTCCCAGATCGCCACCTACGATCGCATGGCGGCGCGTAGTGTGGTGCGCGACGTCGGCCGCGTCCTCGGGGTGCCGTACGCGGTTACCGACCGCATTGCCAAGTTGATCCCGTTCGGCAACCGGTTACAGGTGGCGGTGGACAAGGTCCCCGAGCTGCGTGAATTGTACGAATCCGACGACAAGGTACGGGAGATCATCGACATCGGCCTCCGCCTGGAGGGATTGGCGCGTAACACCTCCACCCACGCCGCCGGGGTGGTGATTGCACCCGATGCGCTGATAAACCACGTCCCGCTCCTGCGGCTGAGCGACGGTGAGTACGTGACCCAGTACGACATGATCGACGTCGAGGCGGTGGGGCTCCTCAAGTTCGACTTCCTCGGGCTGCGCAACCTCACCCTGATCGACGACACCTGCCGATCGCTGCGGCGGCGCGGGATCGAAGTCGACCTCGATAAAATACCGCTTGACGACGAATTGACGTTCGCCATGCTTCGGGATGGGAAAACGGCCGGGATCTTCCAGCTCGAGGGTTCGGGAATGACCGGGCTAATCAGACGGGTGCAGCCGGACCGGTTCGAGGACCTGATCGCCCTTCTCGCCCTGTATCGTCCTGGACCGCTCGAAAGCGGAATGACCGACGAGTATGTGGAGCGCCGCCACGGTCGGCGGCCGGTGACGTATCCCCATCCGAGCCTGAAAGAAGTCCTCGCCGATACGTATGGCCTTCCGATCTACCAGGACCAGTTGATGCTGATGGCACAGAAGCTGGCCGGGTTTTCCCTCGCTGAGGCGGATATCCTGCGCAAGGCGATGGGAAAGAAGAAAAAGGACATCATGGCGAGCCTGCGGGAGAAGTTCATTGAGGGGTGTGTTAAAAACGGGATCCCGCGTGACAAGGCGACACAGACGTTCGCCGAGATGGAGAAGTTCTCCCGCTACGGATTCAACAAATCGCACACCACCGCGTACGCGTTCGTCTCCTACTGGACCGCCTACCTCAAGGCGCACTATCCGACTCACTTTATGGCGAGCTTGCTCACGAGCGTGCGGGGGGACACGGATAAGGTGGCGGAATACATCGGGAAGTGCGCCGAGATGGGGATCGAGGTTCTGCCACCGGATATCAACGAGAGCGAGCACGATTTCACCCCGGTCGCGGATGGGAAGATTCGGTTTGGGCTCGGGGCAATCAAGCATGTTGGTACCGGGGCGATCGAACGGATCATCTCCGCCCGCGGAGACGGATACACGTCGTTCTTCGATCTGTGTCGCCGCGTGGACGGGGATGGGGTCGATCGCGAAGCGCTCGAAGCGCTGATCAAGGCCGGGGCGTTTGATTCCCTCGGGCAGACGCGCAAAGGCCTGCTTATGCGTCTGTCTGACGGGCTCGAGTTAATGCAGATCACACGGCGCGAGCGGGTGAGCGGGCAAAAGTCGTTCTTTGAGGCGCTCGATACCGCTACCGCCGATCCACCGGTGTCGTCCGATGAATTTTCCCAGGAGAAGATCCTCGCGTTCGAGCGGGAGCTCCTTGGGCTGTACGTAAGTGCGCACCCGTTGGACCAACATCGCACCGTGCTCGCCAACTACGCCGTCCCGTTGCCCGATCTCGCCGGGTTCACGGTAGGGCAACAGGCGGTCATCGGAGGGCGGATCAAGGCGCTGCGCAAGATTGCCACGAAAAACGGTGATCCGATGGCGTTCGTCACCCTTGAAGACGGGCGCGGCGAGCTGGAAGCGACGGTATTCCCCCGCGTGCTCGCCGCGACGAATGGGCTGCTCACGGTGGACGGGCTCGTTGGGATGCGAGTGTCCGCGGGGGAGCGAAACGGCGAACTGAGTTGGGCGGTAGAGGAGGTGTTCCCGCTTGCCGAGCTGCCACAGCGGGTACGGGCGTATGTGGTGATCGCCATTCCCGAGGACGCTGTTGTGCCGGAAAAGTTGACCGCTCTGTCCCAGTGTCTGACCGCGGATCCAGGTGACCTCCCCGTTGTGCTCCGGGTGGAGGGTAAAGATGGGGAACGAATCGACGTGCTGGCGGCGGACCGGTTTCACGTGTCCGGGTCAGCGCAACTGCGCTCCTGTTTGGAGGAGATCGTGGGCAGGGAGCGAGTGACCGTGCACGCCGACGCAGCCGTAAAATGAAGATCAGACTGGCAGGGGGATTACGCTGGCTTTACCCCGGGATGCATGTAAAGCGGTGGGTAATTCTTGCTCTCGCGGCAATGGGATTATTCGTGCTTGGACTGCTCGAAGTGATCGGCGCGGATCAAGTGCGGCATCTTTACGAGTTGTTACCGAAAGGGTTCAGCGCCCGCGCCGCTATTGCAGCAGCGGCAATGGTCGTTGGGGCGGTTGGGTTCGGAGTTGGATTGGCTCGTCTCGTGCGCTCAGTTGCTCACGGCGTTGCGCCGGGGAAAGAGGGCAAGCCGGCCGATCTCATTTACCGCACTCGGCTTCTCGAACGCGGCCCGCGCGTCGTCGCTATCGGAGGGGGAACAGGACTGTCCACTTTGTTGCGCGGACTAAAGGAAGAGACAGCGAACATCACGGCGGTGGTGACAGTGATGGACGACGGTGGCAGCTCGGGGCGGCTGCGCGCCGAGCTCGATGTTCTTCCCCCCGGGGATGTGCGTAACTGTATCATCGCGTTGGCTGCCAATGAGGAAAAGATGGCGAATCTCCTCCAGCACCGGTTCCGCGGCGGCGGTGAGCTTGCCGGTCACTCGCTCGGTAATTTGCTCCTCGTGGGATTGGAACAGGCAACCGGCGGGTTCGATCGGGCAATCGAAGCGATGAGTCACATTCTCGCGATCCGGGGTGAGGTGGTGCCTGCCACCCTCACCAAGTGTCACTTGGTGGCGCGGATGGAGGATGGGGAATGGATTGAAGGAGAAAGTAAAATCAGTTCCGATCCACGGCGGATCGAGGAGATCCGACTCTCACAACAACATGTAAAGCCGTACGATCGTGTGCTGGAAGCGATCGCTCACGCTGACCTCATCCTCCTCGGACCGGGCAGCCTGTACACGAGCATCATTCCCAATCTGCTCGTTGATGGGATTTCGGAGGAAATTGAGCGTGCTGCCGCGGAAAAGGTGTTGGTGGCGAATCTGATGACCCAACCCGGTGAGACGGACGGATTCACCTTAAGCGACCATCTGCGCGTTCTCAACCGTTACATTGCGGTGCACACGTTTGACGCGGTATTGGTAAACACCACTCTCCCCACTGAGGAGATCATTTCCGGGTACCGTGAGGAGCGAGCTGCGCCAGTGGCGGACGACCTCGTAGACGGAAACGAGTACGGAGTGACCGTGATTCGGACCGACCTGCTTGGAACTGCTGAGCTTGAGGGCAAGCTGACAGTGAAACACGATCCGAAGAAGCTAGCGCGGGCAATCGCTACCCATACTCGCGCGTTCTCTCATCATCAGTCCGCTACCCCTTGATCACCGCCAGCGGCCGCAGCCGCGCTACCACCCGATTGATTCCGGCCGTGTTGGCGGCGGCGATCACTCGTTCCACGTCCTTGTACGCTTCCGGCGCTTCCTCGGCGACACCGCGCATGGAGTGGGCGCGGAGCGCGATCCCGCGGGCCCGCATCTCCTCCTCAATTTCCCGGCCAAAGTAGCGTTTTGCTGCTTTGCGGCGCGACACCGCCCGTCCCGCCCCATGCACCCCGCTTCCAAATGTCTTTTCCATCCCAATCTCCGTTCCCCGCATCACGTATGACGCTGTTCCCATCGACCCTCCGACCAGCGTGGGATGCCCAACCGCCCGGTATGGAGCCGGGGACTCGTCCCGCCCGGGGCCGAACGCACGCGTTGAACCCTTGCGATGGACGAGCACGGTACGAACTTCGCCGTCGACCGTGTGGTGCTCGAATTTGGCATTGTTGTGGCCGATGTCGTACACGAGCACTACTTCTTCCGGGTGGATCCCGAGGACGCGGGCGAACGACTCCCGCACCAAATGACCGATCACCTCCCGATTGGCAAATGCGCAGTTTGCGCCGCCGGCGACCGCGCTCAGGTAGCGTTTGCCCTCCGGACTTGAAATCGGGGCGCATACGAGCTCGAGCTCCGGTACTTTGATCCCGTACTTGCGTGTCGCGGCCTCCATCTCCTTGAGGTAATCCTGCCCAATCTGGTGGCCGAGGGCGCGGGAGCCGGTGTGGATCGAGATCACGATCTGATCCTGGTGCAGTTCGTACGCGGATGCTGCCGCCGGATCGAGCACTTCCTCAACATACTGCACTTCGAGGTAGTGGTTACCCGCGCCAAGGGTTCCCACCTGACGGAACTGGCGCTCCTTGGCGCGCGTGCTCACTGCGGTTGGATCCGCCCCTGGCATCGTTCCCTGTTCCTCGATGAACTCCAAATCAGCCTCCAGCCCGTACCCGCGCTCAATCACGTACTTTGCTCCCGCCACGATAAGACGGTCGATCTCGGCGAGCGCCAGCTTGAGTTTCCCGGTTGACCCCAGCCCGGCGGGAACGGTGCGGTACAGGTCATCGGCAAGTCGGTCAATGTGATCGCTGATGTCGCTCCGCGTCAGCGGCGTCCGCATCAGGCGCACTCCGCAGTTGATGTCGAACCCGACCCCACCCACTACCACCACACCGTCGTTGTGGTCAAACGCCGCCACGCCGCCGATCGGAAATCCATAGCCGGGATGAATGTCGGGCAACCCGATCGCTGCCCCCACGATCCCGGGCAGGGCAGCGACGTTGCGCAATTGACGTAGTGCGCTCCACTCCCCGCCCGTCTCGGCACGGAGTGTGGCGATCATCTCCGCGTCGGCGAAGATCCGCGCCGGGACACGCATGGTGCCAGTTGCCGGCAGGATCCACTCTGCTTCGCTCACGCGTTCGAGCGTAAATTCATCCCCCATCGCTCCTCCTTCACGTGTCAAGTACGCACTGCGCAATCCATTTTCCATCCCGGGTTTCGACGCGCAACCCCGCGTAGGAAACGCCCTTTACCTCGATCTTCGGGCGATGGCGAGCCGGATTGAGCTTCTCCCCCCACGCGGTTCCCCGCAACTGGTATTTACCCGCCACCGCCGCGATCTCCACCACAAACCGGGAGAAGATCAATCCCGATATTTCCTTTTCTCCGAGCAGGGTACCGAGCCACTCTACGAGGAGAAGCTCACGGCGGGGGGCGGATACCGTGACCGTCAGTTGTTGTTGCGGTGCGATCCGGTCGAGATCGACCATTACGTTGAACATCCCAGCGGCAGCGGCGGCAAATGCCTCTTCAATCGTGGTTCCGATCCCGCGTACTTCCACGTCGGCGGCGTGATCGCGGTATTCAAACGGCATTCGCTCCTCCGGTGAATGGAACGGAAAACAGCGGAGCGTATTCCGCCCCACGCGGGGTAAGGGTGCTCTCCATGAGGATGATCCGATCGACGTGAAGAATATGCATAGGCAACGCGGAATGCTCGCTGAGGGCGCGCGCCAGTGCCCTGTCCGGTCGGCCTTTCACCCGTCCGAGTGTGATGTGGGCGATTGTCTCCTTCCGCGCCGGGGGAAATCCGAGCACCGCCAGTCCCCGATTAATTTGATCGGTGAGCGTTACGAACTCCGGCGGCGCATCCCCGCCTGCCCAGATTACCCGCGCTCGTGCCGGCGCAGGAAACGCGCCCAAGCGGTCAATCGTAAGGGGAAACGGCGCTGTTCGGGCGGCAATCGGACGAACCATGCGCTCGAGCTCGATGGTCAGCATCGGATCGATGTCGCCAAGGAACCGCACTGTCACGTGAAAATTACGCGGCTGCACCCACGCTACCCGAACGGTGGTCGTGGCCCGCAGTTTTCCCGCGAGTGCCGCCAGGTCGCGGTTTAATATGGTATCAGTCGCCAAACAAAAGAACGTGCGCATTTTCATTCACCGTCGCGATGATAGCACAATCCGCCGCGGCGGGGGTAGCGATCTTGCACACCAGGGGGAAAGTGGGGAATAATGGTGATTAATCGGAAAGGAGTGGTTGTACAATGGGGTTGTCAGTGAGCGAAATGCATCGCGGCATGGTTATCCGCTACGATGGCGAGCTATATGAAATAGTCGAATACGAGCATTCCAAGCGTGGCCGCGGCGGCGCGGTTGCCCGCACCAAGCTGCGTCACCTGAAAACCGGTCGGGTGATCCAAACGACATTCAAGGGAGCGGAGAATACAGAATCCGTGTTTTTAGAATCGCGCCCGCTCCAGTATTTATATCACGACGGACAATCGTATATCTTTATGGATAATGAACGGTTCGATCAATTTCCGATCCCCGCTGATGTTCTCGGGGACAAATCTCAATTTATTGTCGAGGGTACAACCGTAATCGGCTACTACAGCGGCGATGAGTTGGTCACAGTCGACCTCCCGAATTTTGTCGAACTTAAGGTTGTACGCACTGAACCTGGTGTGCGCGGGGACACCGTATCCAATGTGGAAAAGCCGGCGACGCTGGAAAGTGGGGCGGTGATCCAGGTTCCGTTATTCGTCAAGGAAGGTGATATACTGAAAGTGGACACACGCACCGGTCGGTACGTGGAGCGTGTATAAGGAGGGACCATGGCGGAACGTAAGATCGAGATTGTTGATCAAGACGGGAAAGTCACAATGGGTGAAGAGGTGATCACCTCGATTGCCCGGATTGCTGCGGGGCGGGTTGATGGAATTGCCCGTCCGGCCAGCAGCGGCGGCGGGTTTATGAGTTTTTTTGGCGGCGGGGAGGATTTGTCCCCCAACATTCGCACCGAACTGACGGACGGCGGAGTACACGTTGAACTGCGCATCGCTGTGGAGTACGGGTACCCAGTACACGAAGTCGCTCAGGGAGTACAGGCGAAGGTGCAAAAAGACATCGAGGAAATGGCCGGTGTAAAGGTGACCGGGATCGACGTGTACGTGAAAAAGATCGTGCCGCCGCCTACGCATGAGAGCACCGCGGAACCGGAGTAGGAGGAGCGATGACAGAGAAAAAAGAGAAGGGGCGGGTAAGTATCTCTAAAGACGTCGTCACGGCAATCGCGGCGATTGCTGCCGCTGATGTGGACGGAATTGCCAACCTGCGCCCGAATGATGGTGCGTTCCGCCGCGGTGAGGGGATGAAGCGGTACGTGGACACCGAAGTAGAAGGTGACAACGTCCGCGTTACGGTAAGGATCACGGTTTACTACGGCCAAGCGATCCACCGGGTGGCAAAACAGGTGCAAACACGAGTGAAGACGGAGATTGAGAAGATGACCGGGTTGAAGGTAAGCGCAGTTGACGTTGATATTCAACGATTGGTGGAGCCGGAAGTGCCTCCTCCGGTTGAGGACCAACCAGCATGACGGCGTTAGTTATTCTGATCAAGGCAGTTCTTATTCTCATCCTGTCGTTTCTCGGGGTAACCGCGATTCTCATCGGGACGGGGATTGTGCCGTTGGCATCGATCAATGCATTTTTCGCTACCGCGGGCGGGATGGCATTTCTCCTCGGGATCGGATCAGTGCTTATCGTCGTCGGAGTCTACTTTCTCATCGCTCTCTACCGGGTGCAGGCAGCGGCAGCGCGGTTCGCTCAGGATGGCACCCGCGGGAGAATCGAGCTGTCTCCGGCGGCGTTGCGCGAGTTCATCAGTGTCATCCTCCGCCGTGAGATCGGGGTGGATCGGTTCCGCGTTAAACTGCGACACATGGAAGACGGGATCGGGATCCAGGTGGAAACTACCCTGTCCGCGGACCAACAGGTAGCGGCGGTGAGCCGGGGGATTCAGGATACCCTGGCAAGCCGCGTCGAAGAGCGCACCGGGGTCGCTGTGCATGACGTATCTGTCCTCGTCCGCAGCATCCGCACCCCGGAGACGGCGCATGAGCCGGAGGACAACGATGAAGTTGACCAATAGGTGGATTGGGCTGATTGCCGGGCTTGTCGCCGGCGCGCTTCTCATTCTCGCGGGATGGCGGGTATTTCTCATCTTGCTCGGGTTTGCGGCGGTGGGATACCTCACGGGGATGTATTTGGAATCACGCACCGACGTGATCACTCGCGTGCACGAATTCTTCGACCGCCTGTTCGGAGGATGATGAGCCGACACCAAGCGCGCGAGTTTCTCCTTCGCGCTCTGTACCAGCGTGAGTTTGTCTCTACGCCGCTGGCAGAGATGCTGACCGACACTGATGCCGGCGACCAACGTGAGTACATCGAGCGTACGTTCGCCGGGATCCTTGCCCACCGCGATGCAATCGATACGCTATTGGGCGCGCACACGGTTGGGTGGCGATTTGACCGCTTGGCGTTGCTCGACCAGAACATTCTCCGGTTGGGGGCGTACGAGCTACTGTACGCGGATGACGTCCCGCCCGAGGTGGCGATCGATGAGGCGGTGGAACTGGCTAAACAGTACGGCACGGACAATGCACCGGCGTTTATCAACGGAATACTCGATCAGATCTGGAAGGAGAACAAAAAGTAATGGACTGGAAGTTGTACTACCGCGCTGAGCGGGAACGACCACAGAGCCGGGAGTTGATCAACTCTTACTTTGCTGCCGCAGCGACCGATTCCGCAGTGGATCGAGCAATCACAAATGGCGCGATCCTTTCATTTCCCCACACTGCCCTTGGCTACGCGGGGCCGCTGCAAGCGCGGGTGATCGCTGGGCTGTACCGCATCGGAGTGCCCCGGATCATCGCGCTTGGCGTGCTGCACACCTCGGCGTTGCCGGAGCCATATTCTGGATACTTGGCACAGATTAACGATGCAGCCGCTCCGACGGCGACACGCGCGGAGGCGCTGGCGATGCTTACGGGCGCGTTCTTCCCCACCGGGGAGGTGATATCCACTTCGTTTGGCACGGTCCCGCTTGTCCCAATCCCGCCGCGTGACGTTGTCCGTGCCGACACCGGCATCCTGAAAAATGAGTTCTCTCTCGATACGTTTCTGTCCCTGCTCGCATTCCACGCTGCCCAGACGGGGACGGTACCACCGCCAGTGGCACCGCTCTACATCGGGATCACTTACGATCCGGTGCACGACTCGTTCGCCGTGGCGGGGAACCTGGCGGGCGCGATCCGGGAACTCATCACCCCGGGAACGGCGATTGTCACTACCGGCGATCTCGTTCACTACGGTACGGCATATTCAGCGCCGGAGCGAGTCGCTGCCATGCCCACGGATCGACGTGCGTTGGAAGAATACTTCCTCCCGGAGGTGGAGGACACGATTGCGCGTGGGCTCGCCGGCGAACACAAGCTAGCGTTCGATCGTGCCCGCGCGGTCCTGGCGA
>CAZILO010000022.1:0-13025 GCA_964540085.1 uncultured Thermotogae bacterium | reverse complement strand
GAAAGTGGAAGTTCAAGTACGAACCGAGATTGTTACCGTACCAGAATATCGCCCGCACGTCGGTCGCCCCAGAAAGAGCGGTGCGGAAGCTCTTCTTCTCCGCGGCGACAAACTTTGGATCGAGGCGCAGGCTCTCCAGGGCGTAATTCTTCCCGTTGGTGAATGCCTGCTCTTGCGCGTGACGGTCGGTCAGATAGGCGATTCCGAGTTCGAAATATCCCCGTGCGAGACGATCGAGCACGTACGCCCGTGTTTGGATCGCGTCCGCAGGGATCAGCGGCAGGGCCTGTTCGTAGGTGGCGAGTGCGGTCCGGAGGCGGGGCGCGTAGGCAGCGAGCGAAAACCCGGGACCACGTGCGAACGCAGCGTCAGCCGCGGCGATGAGATCGCGGGCCGGCGGTGCGGCAACAGCAGGAAGGGCGATCAAACATAAAAATACGACAACGGTTAGGTATTTCACTTCCCCGTCTCCTTCATAGTGCGGAACCGTGCATTTGCACTTACGGCTCGGTTTCTTCTAAAGTGTAACTCAAAAGGAGGTTAGGCGTGAAAACTAAAGTACGGCTGGTAGTGTTGGTGGGCCTTATCGCCGCGATGTTTCTGCTGTCGGGATGTTTCTTTAACGTGTTTCAGACCGCGGAGACGATCGGTAAAGGTAACGTAGGGCTAACAATCGGGACGGGAGCGGTGCAGGTAACGGTGAACAACAAGTCTAACTGGTTGCTCACTCCCCAAGCGCGACTGACGCTTGGACTGGCCGACAACGTTGACCTTGGTATCCAGACTGGGGCGCTCGCTTCCCTGAATGGAGGAACTCCGGCATGGTTGGGCGCGGAAGGAGATCTAAAGTTCGGGCTGTTCAACGAGCCGGATGCGTTTGCCCTCGCGATCGGGTTCGGCGGGGGATACACGTTTGTCATGAACGGCTGGGGAGCGTTCGGGGAGGTGTTGTTCAACAGCAACTTACGGATTCTACCGATCTTCTTCGCTTACCGGCCGATGATCTCGTTCAGTTCAGATGAGTTCCACATTCTGCATCAACTGGCCGGGGGGCTGCGGCTTCGGTTGTCTCCCCAATCTGCCCTTTACCTTCAGGTGGACAGCCTAGGGGGAATGATCAGCTTTGGTGTTGGCCTGCAGATAATCTTCTAAGAGTTCAACGAGTGCACGGTCGGCCGGGGATAGCTTGTACTCGGGAAGCCTCCCCGGCTCGACCCACCTCCAATCAGCACATTCGCGCATTTGCAGATTGCCGTCGGCGTGATGGCATGCGAACGCGTGCAGGGTGATAGTGACGTCGGGATAGGTGTGCTCGATCCGGGCGATCTCCTCGCTGACCCGAACCTCGATCCCCAATTCCTCGCGTAGCTCGCGGGAAAGACAAGCCGCAAGTGTTTCCCCTGCTTCCACTGTGCCGCCGGGGAACTCCCACTCGCCCCCGCGGGTGTCGAGGTCGCGACGCTTGGTGATCAGAACGCGGCGGCCGCTCCGGTCCCACACGATTCCAGCCGCCACGTCAATATGCTTCATCGCACGATGAGTTTGATAAACTTGCGTACATTATCGATTTCATCGAGGTTCATCGTTGCATCAATAATGTCGTTCAGCCTTGATTCTGAAACGGCTGCACTGGCATTAGCGCGGAACTTGGCAATCAGCTCATTGTCAGTCAGCGGTCGGGCCGCTCGCCCCTTGGCGTGGTCCTCGGTCTTGGTGAAGCTCCTGCCGTCGCTTGTTTCGATTGTCACGGTCGCTCGCTTCACCTTGGGAAACAGGGCATCGATCTCCGGATCGGCGATCACCTCGATCTTTCGGAGGAATCCCCGCACGAATGGATCGTGGATCGCTTCAGCGGTGAAGTCGGACGGGAGAACGTTCCCTTTGGCAATTGCGACCGCGATGCAGTAGGGGAGTGAATGATCAGCCGTCTCCTTTGACTGCGGGTCGTACTTTGACGGGTCGGATAGGATGTCCGCGCCGCGGGTCGTGGTCTTGACCACGATCTTTTTCACCGTGTGGGGATCGATTCGGTTTTCCGTCATCAGCTCGAGGACGGCGGTAATTGGCTGATGGGTGAGGGCCTCGGTTGGGAACGCTTTATACCCGCACTTTGTGATAAGGAACTCCTCACCAAGACCATGGGTCAAGGCGTCTGCGTCCCAGCGGACGTTCGAAATAACCTCGAACACACCCTCCTTCCCCGCGAACAGCTCAGCCGGACCGGTGTACCCGGTCTGAGCCAAGAGAGCAGCACGCACCCCGGCCTCGACGGCGAGTGGATCGGCGGTGTTTTTCATGTTGGTGAGTTTTCCAGCTACAACTCCGCCGAGGGTGAAATGGCTCGATCCGGAGATCCCGACGGCGGCGACGAGCTGGTCCGTGGTCAGACCGAGCATGCGGCCGGCGACGAGCGGGCTGACGAATTGAGTGAGGCTTGCGTGGTGCCAGCCTACCTCGCGAATCCCGGGAGTTGCGGCGTGGCAGAACCGCATCTCAAGCTCATAGGCGAGCACGATCCCCGTGATTAGGTCCTTCCCGGAAAGGCCGTTAAATTCGGCGGGAGCAAGAGCGGCGGGAATAATGTCTGACGGATGTGCTGGGTCGTTCACCCAGTAGATGTCGTTGTAATCCATCGCTCGTATGAGGAGCGAGTTCATCAATGTTGCGTTGGGAAGGTTCGTCCGGGTTCCGTGCCCGATCACCGTTGCCTGTTCGTTTCCTCCTAGCTTCTGGATGTAGGAATAGGCCTGCCGCATGTCGGTATTATCAAGCGCGGCGAGGGCACAGCCGATCGAGTCGAGCAGAAACCGCTTCGCTTCCCGGCGGGCGTCCTCCGGGATGTCGTCGTAGACGAGTGCGGACGCGAACTTTGCTAATCTAGCGCTTATTGTACCCATTAACACTCCTTGATTGCGGCGGCAATCGCTTCCGCCATCTGCGTTGTGGTCGCGTTTCCGCCCATGTCGTAGGTGCGAACCTTCCCCTCCTTGATCACGCGTTCGATAGCGCATTCGATCGCAGTTGCCTTGTCCCGCTCCCCGAGGTAGTCGAGCATCATCTTTGCAGCGCGGATGGTGGCGGTTGGATTTACTTTGTTCATGCCCGCGTATTTGGGAGCTGACCCGTGCGTTGGCTCGAAGATTGCGTAGTCGTCACCAATGTTTCCGGAGGCCGCAAACCCAAGCCCGCCGACGAGCTGGGCGGCGAGGTCAGAGATGATGTCACCAAACATGTTGGATGAAACAAGCACATCGTAGTCCTGCGGGTTCTTCACGAGCCACATGCACATTGCGTCCACGTTCGCCTCGCGGCGCTCGATTTCGGGGTAGTTCTGAGAGATCGCGCGTGCTTCGCGCACCATCAGCCCCGAGGTCTCGCGGATTACATTCGGCTTTTCTACTACTGTGACCGAGCCGTAACCGTGCTGGTTTGCGTATTCAAACGCATCGCGCACGATTGTCTGGCATGCTTTGCGGGTGAAAATTCGGGCGGATACAGCAATATCCTCGTTCGGAACATCCGCGAACCGCTGCATCTTCGGATGGGTATCGAGCGCCGTGCGCACCGCGTTGGGGAGCGGGTAGAACTCCACTCCCGAATATAGCCCCTCGGTGTTCTCGCGGAAGATGACGAGATCGATATCGTCGCGGAAGTTGAGCGGATTTCCCGGATACGCCTTGCACGGCCGCAGGTTGGTGTGCAGATTGAATAGCTGCCGCAACCCGACGATTGGGCTCGAGTAGACGTATCCCTTGCCGCGAAGCGCGGGCGCGAGCTCGGCTGTCGCTTCATCCTTCGGCTTGGAAGTTATCGCTCCAAATAGGCATGCATCCGTCGATTTCAGCAGTTCGATAGTGCGGTCAGGCAGAGGATTCCCTTCCGTCTTCCAGAACTCCCAGCCGATGTCACCGTGGATGTATTCGGCGTCGAACCCAACCGCATCGAGGACGATCCGCGCCGCAGCGAGCACATCATTTCCCACCCCGTCTCCAGGAAGCCAAGCAATCTTGTAGGTTGCCATCCTATTCCCCCTTGTATGCGTGATCTCCTCATTATACCTGGTGGGTTGAATATGGCGAGGTTGCGTGAACGGAGGTTCGTCGTGAGAATTAGAGCGCACCGAACTACCGTAATGAGGAGGGGTTATGTACCACCGGAGCGGCATTATTTCGCTGGTTATCATTATCGGGGTTGCGGTTTCCATGGCGGTGTTCGCCGGGGCACCACCCAATGCGGTCGTGATCGCTGTCCCCGATGAGCCGCCGAGTCTTGATCCGACGACGAACGCGGCGGCGGCGATTGACCAGATCTTGAACCAGAATGTTTACGAAGGTCTAATGCGAGCGACCGCGAGCGGAAAGATCGTGCCGGCGCTCGCGGAGTCGTACGAAGTGTCTCCCGATGGGCTCACTTACACCTTTCATCTACACACGGGGGTACTGTTTCATAACGGGCAGCCGTTTACGGCGCGGGATGTGATTGCGACGTTCACCCGTGATAAAAACCCGACGTACGGCAATCCCCATCCCGAATACTACGCGAACATCAAGTCGATTACGGCACCGGATTCGTACACGGTCGTGTTTCATCTCAACACCGTCGATGCCGCGTTTTTGTCCATGCTCGCCCTTGGTGATTCGGTGATCCTGCCCGCTGTTCTTCCCACTGACATTAAAGATCACCCGGTGGGCACGGGGCCGTTCCAGTTCGTGGAATGGCGGTTAGGAGATCACCTTACATTGGCCCGATTTCCGCACTATTACCGTCCCGGGGTCCCTAAACTTGATCGGGTGACATTCCGGTTTATGCCCGATCCTGCTTCCGCTCTGGCCGCGCTTCTATCCGGGGATGTGGATATCGATGCGCGCGTCCCGGCGGAGATCGCCATCGGGGTGAAGGACAACCCTGCAATCCGCACGATCGCCGGTCCCCAGAACCTGGTTCAGATCTTAGCGATCAACAACGCTCGTGTTCCGTTCAACGATCTGCGTGTGCGCCAGGCAATCGCGTACGCCCTGGATCGGCACGCAATTATTCAAGGATCGATGTTCGGGTACGGCACCCCGATTGGCAGCCATCTCACCCCGACAAGTCCGTACTACGTCGATCTTACCGGTTTATACCCGTATGATCCCGCGAAAGCACGTGCCTTACTCGCGCAGGCCGGCTACCCGCACGGGTTCACAACAACGATGACCTTACCGCAGAATTACGCGATCCATGTCCGCACCGGGGAGATCATCGCCGACGAACTATCCCGGGTGGGGATCAAAGTGGAGCTCAAGCTGGTCGACTGGGGACAGTGGCTCGCGCGCGTTTACCATCAGGCCGATTACAACTTGACGGTAATTGGGCACGTAGGGAAGCTCGACCCGGGGCTGATGCTTTCTGGCTACGGTCAGGACCGGAAGGACTACTACTTCCGCCGTGGGTACGACAACCCGACCTTGGACACACTCCTTGCCCACGGGATGCGTACTTTAAATGAAGCCGAGCGGAAGAAGATCTACGCGCAGGCACAGGAAATTATCGCCCGTGACGTGGTGAATTACTTCATCCAAGATCCTGATCAGATCTTCCTCCTGAAGAACGGGCTCACTGGGTTATCGCTCTATCCGATCTACCTGATTAACGTGACCGCGCTTTCCTGGTCGTCCTGATCCGGCGCGGGTCGAGCCGGTCGCGCAGTCCGTCGCCGAGGAGATTAAATCCGAGGATAGTGAGGGCAATTGCGAGTCCGGGATAGACGGCAAGCCATGGATCGAGAGCGAGAAACGATTGTGCCGCGTATACCATCCGTCCCCACGATGGGTGCGGCGGTTGGATTCCGAGGCCGAGGTAACTCAAGCCAGCGTCGGCGAGAATCGCCGTTCCCAAGCTGAGCGTAACCTGGATTACAAGCGGAGACAGCAGGTTGGGAAGAAGGTGCACGAGAAGGATGCGTCCGCCTCCTGCCCCGCACGCGCGCGCGGACACGACGAACTCCCGTTCCTTAAGACCAAGTAGACTTCCGCGCACTAACCGCGCAAATACCGGAATGTTGGCGAGTCCGATTGCGATTAAGCTGTTGCGCATTCCCGGGCCGAATACGGCTGCAATCAGAATAGCGAACAACAGAATGGGGAATCCCATAATAAAATCGACGGTGCGCATCACCGCCTCGTCGATGAATCCGGCAAACCAACCGGCGATCATTCCCAATCCCGTTCCTATCAGCGCACCAATTGCAACCGCGAAGACGGCAACCGTCAGGGTGTGGCGTGCTCCCACCATCAACCGACTTAAGGTATCGCGTCCGAACGAGTCGGTCCCCAGCGGGTGAGCAATGGTGGCGGGAGCGAGCTGAGCGCCGATGTCCTGACGTGTGGGCGGGTAGGGGGTGTACACCAGACTTATCAGCGCTATGATGAGGAATAATCCAATCAGTCCGCTGCCCGCGAGTAAGTTAAGATCAGTATGGACTTTCATCAGTAACGGATCCTTGGATCGAGCAAGCCGTAGGTGAGGTCGACTGTGAAGTTTACCGCGGCTATCAATGCCGCGATGACGACTACGGTTCCCTGTACGAGCGGTAGATCGCGGGCCCCGATTGCCTGAAACGCGAGGCGTCCCACTCCGGGGAGCGAGAATACGTTTTCGATCAGGATACTGCCGGCGATGAGTTGAGCGGCGATGATTCCGGACAGAGTGACGATTGGCAGGAGAGCGTTGCGCAATGCGTGGCGATAAAGAACGCGCGATTCAGACAATCCCTTACCCCGCGCTGTCTGTACGTAGTCCTCTCCCAGCACTTCTAACACCGCTCCCCGCACCATCCGTCCGAGGAGCGCAGCGCGGGGAAGGGAAAGAGCGACCGCAGGGAGAACAAGAGCGAGCAATGCCCGGCCGCCCGCACTCCAGCCGGGAAATCCGCCGGCGGGTGCAATGTGCAGTTGCACTGAGAAAAACAGGATGAGGAGAATCCCAACCCAAAACTCGGGGACGATCATCCCTAATTGTAGCCCGAGCCGCCCGACATAGTCTCCCCAGCGATTGTGGTGGGCAGCGGTGAATGCGCCGAGTGGGATGGCAAATCCGATCGCAAGTAGAAATGCCAGCCCACTTAACGGAAGCGTTACTTCCATGCGTGCGGCGATGATCCGCGAGATTGGAAGGTCTTGTTGGAGGGAGGTTCCGAGGTTGCCACCGACAGCGTGTAGCAGCCACGTAAAATAGCGGTCGAGCACCGGGCGATCAAGCCCGAGCTTGGCCCGTACCGCTTGATACGTAGCAGGATTAGCCCCCAATCCCACGATTATTTGTGCCGGGTCGCCGGGGATCACCTCGAGCACGAGAAACACGGCAAACGAAATGAGAAACAGCGTGACCGCCAGACCGACCAATCGGCGTGCCAAATACGCTCCCATTGGCTCCACCCCCACAGTGTGATTATACCCGGCGCTTGAAACAGGGCGCGATTTAGACTATAGAGTATAGTCGTTACTCAACCATTAAAAGAGGGAGATATGTGGACGCTGATTGCGGGAGTATTCATGGGATGGGCGATGGGGTCCAACGACGCTGCGAATCTGATCGGCCCAGCGGTGGAGAGCCGGGCGCTCAGGTTCTGGATTGCGGCATCAGTGGCATCGATATTCGTCATCATCGGTGCGGTGATGGTGGGAAGCCGTGGGTTCGTGACGTACGGCTCAATTGGTGCTCAGACGCTCATCTCCGGCTTTGTCGTGATGCTTGCCGCGGCACTCACGGTAACCTTGATGACTGTGCTCGGGTTGCCGGTGTCGGGCACGCAGGCAGTGGTCGGAGCGATCGTGGGCAGTGGGCTCCTTGCTGGTGGGGTAAACGTGCAGCCGCTGATCATGATTTTTTTGTCGTGGATCCTCACCCCGCTTGGTGCGCTCGTTGCCGCGTATATCCCATATAAGCTAATCACCCTCTATCCGGGCGGGTTTATTGGACGGTTTTTGACCCAGAGTGTGTTCGTGCGCGTCGGCCTATTTCTGGTAACGTGCTACGCCGCTTATTCTTACGGCGCGAACAACGTAGCCAACGTTACCGGAGTGTACGTCAAATCAGGATTGCTCAGCCCATTTGCCGCTGCCCTGGTTGGATCGACGGCGCTCGCCCTCGGGATCCTTACCTTCAGTCACCGTGTGATCCGCACTGTAGGCAGTCGTCTCGTGGCGCTTGACCCCGTTGCTGCTCTGTTCGTGATCCTCGGTGAGGCGATCACTCTCAATGTCTATGCGCTGCTTGGTGTACCGGTGTCAGCGTCGCAGGCGGTGGTCGGAGCAGTGGTCGGCATTGGCCTGGTGAAAGGGGTGAACACGATCAACACCCGCGCGTTGGTGAATGTGCTGTTCGGTTGGCTGGGAACGCCGACCATCGCCTGCGGCCTGTCCATCGGTCTTACTTATCTTGTCCGGCTGGTAGCCGGCTAGGTCTTTTCGTTGTCAGCGACGAACGCGTTTTTGGCCATTTGTTTTAATGGCGTTACCAGCTGGGAAAATTCCAGTGGGAAGATGAACTTCGTCGCTGCCCCTTTTCCCAATGCTTTCAGTGCATCAAGGTATTGAAGTGACATAGTCTTGGAATCGATTGTCTTGGCGACATCGTAGATCTTTCCTAATGCTAATGAAAACCCCTCAGCGCGGAGAATCGCAGCCTGACGTTGTCCCTCAGCACGCAGGATCTCCGACTGCTTTTCGCCTTCCGCGACCTTGATCGCTGCCTCGCGTTTCCCGTCCGCTTCGGTGACCACCGCGCGGCGTGTGCGCTCCGCCGACATCTGCTTGGTCATAGCATCTTGTACGTCCTTAGGTGGGGTAATTTCACGAATCTCGACGGATGTTACTTTCACGCCCCACCGGCCGGTGACCTCATCGAGCTTGGTGCGCAGAACCTGGTTGAGTTCGTCACGCTTGGCGAGAACGTCATCGAGGATGATGTCTCCGACCACGGCACGGAGGGTGGTGGTGGCGATTCCCTGCGATGCGCCGGCGAAATTTGCCACCTGGATCACGCTGTCGCGTGGGTTGACTACCTTCCAGTAGATGAGGAAATCAATGGAGATCGGGGCGTTGTCCTTAGTGATGCATGTTTGTGCCGGTACCTCGAGGTACTTCTCTCGCAGATCAACGCTTACCGGTCGATCGATAAACGGAATCAGTAAGACGATCCCCGGGCCTTTCTCATGGGGCAAGGCACGCCCGAGGCGGAAGATTACGAGCCGTTTGTACTCAGGCACAATCCTGATCACCATCGGGAACAGGATTAACGCGAGAAAGACGACTACCGCGATGATAATTATGGTGCCAATGGACATTTTTACCTCCTTCTTATGGGTTGCGTTTGCGCACGGTCAGTGTGAGGTTGTCAACGCCGGTGACTATCACCGGCTCCCCCGCGGCGATTGGGGGATCAAGCGCCTGTGCTGACCACTCCTCTTCGTTGACGCGGACCACTCCGGTGGGGTTGAGCGCGGTTACCGCCACGCCGGACATGCCGACCACTCGATTGATCCCGGTCAGTGCGGTTCGATGCTGACTCTTCACTACTTTGGTGATTACAAACATGAGAAATGCGACGAACCCCGCTGTAACGATGGCGATTTCCCATAGATTAACCCCGAATCGGGGGACCGCTGGTGAGGGGGTATGAAACGGGCGAAACAGGAGCAGCGATCCGAGGACTAACGAGATGGTGCCGAAGATGCTGAGGACAAACCCGGTCACTTTGATATCGAGAACTAGCAGGATCACGCCGAGGATGATCAATCCCACTCCGCCCCAGTTTACCGGCAAGCTCCCAAATGCGATGAACCCAAGAATGAGGAGGATCACGCCGGTCAGCCCCGGAATGTACATGCCGGGGTGGAAGAATTCGGCGATGATCGCCCACATTCCGATCATGAACAGGAGATAAGCGATGTTGGGGTTGATGAGCAGGTGGATCGCCTGCGCGGAAAAGCTCATGCCGATACGATGTACCGTTGCACCGGCGGTGTGGAGGGTTACCGCGCCGGCGGCGGTTGTCACCGTGCGCCCATCGATTTTCTCCAGCAGTGCGGTGACCGTGGGAGCAATCACATCGATCACATTCTGATGCAGCGCCTCCTGAGTGGTCAGGGAGACGCTTTCGCGCACTGCTTGCTCGGCCCAGTCGGCGTTTCTTCCCCGCTTTTGTGCGATTGCGCGGATGTAGGACGCGGCCTCATTCACCACCTTCTCTCCCATTGTGCCCGAGATGGTCCCGCCGGTGATGGATACCGGATGGGCGGCACCGATATCGGTTGCCGGGGCCATCGCGGCGATGTTCGCCGCAAGCGTGATGAATACTCCAGCCGACGCCGCCCGCGCCCCCGATGGAGCGACGTACACCATGATTGGTACCCGAGCGGTCAGGAAATGCTGCACGATGTTGCGCATTGCCGTGTCGAGTCCGCCCGGGGTATCGAGTTCAAAGATCGCGCACACCGCGTGATCGGCTGTCGCGATGGAGATGCCGCGATCGACGAACCGCGCCGTTATGGGGTCGATTACGCCATGCACAATAAACAGGTCCACCTGGTTCCCGTACCCGACAAGCACAGAAATCAGGAGGACCACTCCGATAACCGCTATCCCCACTCCCGTTCGCATTGTCCCTCGGTCAGTATTATATGTCTAACCAGCGTGGGATGGAAGGGACCGGGTTAGTATTTTTCTATGGGCAACCCCCGCAATTTGAATTTATTGGGATCGAGATCGAGATGGGTAACGATGCGTGTGCTACCTTCTGTGGCAGTACCTCAATGTACGGTGAGCCACATGGCGCGGAACACGGATGTGATACAAGGCGTGGGTAGACACCACACGGAACGAGACACGGCGGCGGTGCCACGATCTTGATAGTGGTTGAATATACCCCGGCGGAGTCGGTAGAGATTATGATGCGGTAGTACCCCGGTGTGACAAGCGTACAATGAGAATCGCGTTCGTTCCACACCATTTCATACCATACTCCTTTAGGAACATCCGGGAACAGGTCCTGAAACACCATGGTGCCATCCAATCGTTCCACGCGCCACCCAGTGATAAGCGGAGTTGGTGGAGTAGGAGAAGTGAAGAAATACTCCGCTGGCACGTTCAATTTAAAGTGCACATCTGCTCCTCGCCACACTGCGGTGTAACATGTAGGAGTATTGGAAGTCGCCGGTGGTGACGGCGGTTGATTGCAGCCGCATTGGGCAAAGACAGCCCCTCCAATTACTCCGATGACCAAGATCGCAAGTACGATCGCTCTTTTCATCAATGCCACCTCCTTGAAGTTAGAACCGTCTCATACGGGCAGAGTCAGTTAATTTTATATACACACCCCGCGTGCGTTTGTTCCTTACCATGTGAAAATTGCACCTACGTCCCATTCTTCGAAACCAGTGGTAGCGGTAAAGATCATTCCCGTCTTCAATGTAAGGTTGGACCCGATCCCAACTGCCAGGCTAATATCGGTCTCACCCCAGTCGAACAGCGCTGTGCTCCCGGCCTGAAAATAGGTAGTGGATTCGGTTGTAATGCCGCCGCCGCAACAACTGTCGGTTGTTGTCTTAAGCGTGAATTTTTCCCAGTAGCTTGCTTTACCGGTGATGGCGGCATTCTTGCTCGGGGCAAAACTGGAATAACTCGCGATCGATCCTTGGTCCCATGAATAGGTAAAGCTGACGCCGTAGATGTTAATCCCGGTGATTATGAGTGGGGCAGATGTGGTGATCAGTTCACCGTACAGGGTGATGCACCCCGGTTGTAAGTTGAGTTTCGGCGTAATGGTAAGGGTTTTACCCTCGGTCTGTAGGCTGAACTTTACCGTAACGTCGAACGTGATGGCGGGAAACTGATCCCATGTAATGTTATTCATATCAATTGTCAGGCCATCGAAGCCGTCGGCGGCAGAGAATGAAAGAGTTAGGTCGATGGGGTTCACGCAGCCAAATGGAAATTTAGCGTTGATATCCACCCGTGAGAAACAGAAACCGTAACTCCCTGTTTGGACTACTCCGTTTGCGTCTTCGTTGAAATAAGCCTTGCTGGACAAATCGACTTGATTAATGCTGCCACTGGCTCCGAACGTCCACCCGATCCCGGTGCTAGTCAAATTAGACGTCGCTGTGAACGCTACTCCGGCGATGGTCAGAGTGGATGCTGTATTCCAATAGGAAAATGCTGCGTGTGTTGGATCGAACGCGAGATGCGTGGTGGCACTTAGCCCCCCGATTGTCCCTGTGGCCGAGAACACCTGCGATGTCCACCCGGTAAGCGCAATCTGTGTTAATGAGCGGAATGTCCATCCGCCTACGTTGTAATCTACAATGAGTGTGGAACTGAACGAGGATATCGAGAATGTCTGCAGCGCGATTGCCGTGGTCGTGGTCCAGCTGCCGGATAGCCCCGCCGCTGTTCCAACGAGACTAATGGCCACTATCACTACAAGTGAGAACAAAATGCTCCGTGTCATATTTCCCCCTCTGTCAGTATGGATGGTTATTCTAATTGTGCGCTCGCAATCGCTGATTTTGTACGGGAAATGGCCGTCGCATACAGGAGGAAGGGGAAGGTAACCCGACGTATGTGCCAAAAATCAGTTGGACAATTGTCCAACTTTGTTAGCAAATCTATGGGACGGGGTCGTATCCGCCGGGGTTGAGCGGGTGGCACCGCATAACACGGCGGATCGCGAGATAGCCACCCTTAACAGCGCCGTACTTCAGGATTGCTTCCTTGGAGTACTCCGAGCAGGTCGGGTAGAACCGGCACCGCGGCGGGAACGCGGGTGAAATGACGCGCTGATAAACTGTAATTGCTCCCGCCAATAGTCGCTTGATCATAGCATTAGTTTATCTCCGGTGCACCCACTTGACAACCCCGGGCGATAGTGCTATACTACAGTTAGCAGTCAGATAGTGAGACTGCTAATTGACAATAAGTCGATGGAGGTGATTGCGATGGCAAAGACACTTCCGGATGTTTGGCGCGAACCGTTTTTGGTTGGCA
>CAZILO010000021.1:0-13107 GCA_964540085.1 uncultured Thermotogae bacterium | reverse complement strand
TTTCTGTCATTGGTGTAACGTTTTCCGAAATCGTTACCCTAACATAGCACGGATTCTTCTCGGCGTCAAGAGGAGAAATGTCCGCTAATCGAAACAGCCAATCGTCACAGCACCTGAACGTGTCCTAAGGGTCTGTCAGGTTGTCTTACTTTTTTTGTTGCGCTATAGTTGATAGCGAAAGGGGGAAGGATGCGATTTCTGATCGATAACGTGCTAATTTGGGATGGGGCGGATCGGTTGGTTGAAGACGGCGCGATTGTGATCGAGGACGGCGTGGTGAAGGAGATCCTGACCGCGGAGGAGCGCAAGGGGTACACGATTCCCACTGACACTGAGCGCATTGATGGTGCCGGCAAGCTCGCGATCCCCGGCCTGATCAATGCCCATACGCATCTGTACAGCAGTCTTGCCCGCGGGATGGCGCTGCCCGGGTTTGCGCCGCACACGTTTACGCAGATCTTAGAACAATTGTGGTGGCGGCTGGATAAGGCGCTTGATCCGGAATCGGTGCGGGTGAGCGCGCTGATCGGAGCGATGGAGGCGGCGCGGTGCGGGATTACAACATTGATCGACCATCACGCCAGTCCGCATGCCGTGCCGGGGAGCCTCGACCTGGTTAAAACCGCGGTGTGCGACGATGTCGGGTTACGCGGCGCCTTTTGCTATGAGTTATCCGACCGCGACGGGCCGGCGGTCCGCGATCAGGGGATTGCCGAAAATCTGGCGTTTATTGAGTCCCGCGATCCGAACGATCAGATGAGTGCCGCCCTGTTTGGGCTACACGCATCGTTCACCCTGTCCGACGACACACTGACGAAAGTCGCGAAAGCGCTCCCCGACGAGGTCGGCGTGCACATTCACGTTGCCGAAGGGCCGGAGGACGAAACTCAGTGTGTGGAGAAACACGGGATGCGCATTATTGAACGGCTCGATAAGTTCGGGCTGCTGCGGGAAAACTCGATCCTCGCTCACTGCCTGCACGTTGATGACCACGAGAAGGACTTGGTCGCTGCATCCGGATCTATCGTGGTGCACAACCCGCGGTCGAATATGAATAACGGCGTGGGGGCATTTGATATGGACGGGTTTCTGAACCGGGGCATACGCGTCGGATTGGGAACGGACGGGCTCGGGGAGAACATGCTCACTGAGCTATTTACGGCGTCGATCCTGCAGAAACACACACGGCACGATCCATTGGTCGGTGGGTTCCCCTCCTTGTATAAGATTCTGTTTGAAAACAACCCCAAAATAGCGTCGCGGTTACTGGGGATCGAACTTGGGCGGATCGAGGCCGGCGCGCCGGCGGATATCGCGGTGTTCGATTACCACCCGCCGACTCCGATTGACGCGGGGAACGTTCTCGGCCACCTGTTGTTTGGAATCGCGGTCCACGACTTGCACGTGTCCGAGCTGTTCGTCGCCGGTCATCCGGTGATCAGCCACGGTGCGTTCACCGACCTCGATACCGAAGCCATCTACGGGCACGCCCGTACCGTCGCGCGGGACTTGTGGTCCCGTATTGAATAACCAAGGAGGAATTATGTCCGACCAGATGCGCCCGCTGCCGTTCGACCGCCTGCTGGCGTGGATCGTCACCGAACTTGATGCTACTGATTCTATCTTCGGAATCCCGCACGCGTTGTTTTTTACCCCCACGCGGGACGCCCCGTATGAAAGTGAGCTGTTCGGGAGTCGGCTTGCCACGCCCGTTGGTCCCGCTGCCGGCCCGCACACTCAGCTTGCACAAAACATTATCGCGGCGTGGTTGTCCGGTGGGCGGTTCATCGAACTAAAGACCGTCCAAATCATGGATGAGCTCGAAATCCCGCGCCCGTGCATCGACCTCGCCGACGAAGGATATAACGTCGAGTGGTCACAGGAACTGAAATTAGAGCAATCGGCCGCGGAGTACGTCAAGGCATGGGTGCTGATCCACGTACTGCGCCGCATGCTCGGGTTTGCGGACGTTCCGTTCGGGACGATCTTCAACATGAGCGTTGGCTACGACCTCGCTGGGATCAAGCAGCCGCGGATGCAGAAATTCATGGACACCCTGGAGGACGCCACCGCGCAAATCGCGGAGTTTAAGGCGACGCTTGCCGCACGGTTTCCGCAGTATGCCGATATCGAGATCCCGTCCCGGTTGATCAACAGCGTTACCCTGTCGACGATGCACGGCTGTCCGCCCGACGAGATCGAGGAGATCTCCCGTTATCTGATTGAGGAACGCGGGTTGCACACGTTCGTCAAGCTCAATCCAACTTTGCTTGGAAAGGACACGGTGCTGCGCATTCTGCACGACGACCTCGGCTACCGCGAGATCGATATTCCGGATCCGGTATTTGAAAAGGATCTCCAGTACGATCGGGCGGTGGCGCTGATAACGGCGCTCAAAGAAAGCGCGGCGGCGCGTGGCGTGACGTTTGGGGTGAAGCTGAGCAACACGCTCGCCATGCACAATCACCGCAACGTACTGCCGGGCGAAGAGATGTACATGTCGGGGCGTGCGCTGTATCCGCTGACGATGAACCTGTTCCGCACGCTGATGCACGAGTTCGACGGCGACCTCAACGTGTCCTACGCCGGTGGGGCGGACGCGCTCAACGTCGGGGATATCCTGGCTTGCGGCGCGCTTACCGTTACGTCCGCGTCCGATCTGCTGAAGCCGGGCGGCTACTCCCGCCTGCGCCAGTACATCGAGTCGATCGAGCAGACGATGGCCGCGCGTGGCGCCACCAGCTTGGCCGACTTAGCACGGGATAAACTTGCGACTCTCGACCGTGCTGCGAATGCCGCCCTTACCGCACCGCGGTACAAGAAATCCTACCACCGCGGAGATCTGCCCAAGGTGGATTCCGGCCTTGGATACTTCGATTGCATCGCCGCGCCGTGTGCGGAGGCGTGCGCGGTCCAGCAGGATGTCCCCGAATACGCGTGGTGGATCGGGCGTGGAGAGTACGACAAGGCGCTTGCCGTGATCCTCGCCCGCAATCCGCTGCCCGGGGTGACCGGGTATGTGTGCACGCATCTGTGTCAAGAGCGCTGCACTCAGGACAACTACGAAGGCCCGATCGAGATCCGCGCTCTGAAGCGGTTCGCGGTCGAGCACGGTAACGCGGTGCTGCCCCGTCCGGAACGGCACACTGGCCGCAAGGTGGCGGTGATCGGAAGCGGGCCGTCCGGCCTGTCCGCCGCGTACTTCCTCGCCCTAAACGGGGTGGCGGTAACGATGTACGAGGCGAAGGATCATCCCGGCGGGATGCTCAACCTCGCCCCCCTGTTTCGGTTGCCGCGGAGAGTGATCAACCAGGACGTCGATCGCATCCTTAACCTTGGGGTCGATCTCCGGCTCGCGACCCCGGTGACATCACCGCCGGAGGAGTTGCTTGCCCAGGGCTACGACGCGGTGTACATCGCCACTGGATTTCCCCGCGATGCGCGGCTCGACCTGCCCGGGTTCGACGGGGACGGCGCCTACACCGCGCTCGATTTTCTCGAGCGGCTGGCATGGGGCGAACGCCCGGATTTGGGTGAACGCGTAGCGGTGATCGGGGGTGGCAACACAGCGATGGATGCCGCCCGTGCCGCGGCGCGGCTGACGGGACAACCGGTCACCGTGCTTTACCGCCGCACTCGCGCCGAGATGCCGGCTGCACCCGATGAGGTGGATGATTTGCTTGCCGAGGGCAATAAGCTGATCGAGCTTGTGTCGCCGGTGCGGGTGGTGCGGACCGACGGGCGGATTACAGCGATCACGTGCGTCCGCAACGAGCTCGGCGCTCCGGACGCATCCGGGCGGCGGCGGCCGGTCCCGATCCCGGGGAGCGAGTTCCAAATTCCGATCGATTCCGTGATTTTGGCAATCGGGCAGAAGCCGGATGTGTCATTCCTCAACGGCAGCTCGGTGACGCTCAAGAAGAACGGTGCTGTCGCGGTCGATCCGGATACCGGCGCGGCCGCGCCCGGGGTTTACGCGGGCGGCGACGTTGTCCGCGGACCAGCGATCATCATTCAGGGGTGTGCCGACGGCCGACGGGCGGCGGAGGCGATCTGCCGCGAATTCAACATCGAATTTCACCAGATTCCGTTTGCACAGCCGACCCTGACCACTGCGGATATCATCGAGATCAAACGCCGCCGTGCCCGGCGTGAGCTTCCGCATCATCCTCCCGTTCTCCCGCCCGAACAGCGACACGGATTCGATTTGGTGGAGGAGACGTTGCCTGTGGACGCGGCGCGCGCTGAGGCAAACCGCTGTCTGCAGTGTTCGCAGGTATGCGATAAGTGCGTTGAAGTATGCCCGAACCGGGCGAACTACACCTACACGATTACGCCGTTCACAGCCGCACTTCCGCTCCTTACATGCGCTACCGGCAAGCTCGTCCAAGCTGGGACAGAGCAATTCGCCATCACCCAGTCGCGCCAGATTGTGCACGTCGATGATTTCTGCAACGAATGCGGAAACTGCGCCACGTTTTGTGTGCATCAGGGCAAGCCGTACCTGGAAAAGCCACGCTTGTTCCTGCGTCGGGACGACTTCGCGCGGGAGAGCGATAACGCGTTTCACATCGCCGGGAACACGATTTATAGCCGCAGTGGCGGGGTTGAATCGCGGCTTACCATTGCGGATGATCGGATTACGTACGAGGACGACACGGTCCGCGTCGAGCTTGGGAAAGATTTCTCGCTTCGCACGGCGGAGTTAAAGCGCGCGTTTTCCGGCGAAAAATCGTTGCGGACTGCGGCGGAGATGACGGTGATCTTGACCGGGGTGAGGAAGAGTCTTCCGTTCCTCGTGGAAGGAGAATGAATGGGTGATATTGCAACGCTGCGGTGTGTGTCGTGTGGACGCGAGTTTTCTCCCGACGCTATCGAATACACGTGTCCGGACTGCGGTCCGCGGCGGGGAACACTCGAGGTTCGTTACGATTATGATAGCCTGAAAAAGACCCTCACGCGGGATTACTTCGATCACGAATCCGATCGCTCGATGTGGCGGTATCTTCCGCTGTTACCGATCAAGGGACGCCAGTTCATCCAACCGCTTCACGTCGGCTGGACGCCGGTGTATCAGTTCCCCGACTACGCGCGCGAGCTCGGGCTGTCTGCCCTCTACATTAAGGATGATGGCCGCAACCCGACTGCGTCGTACAAGGATCGGGCGAGTTCGGTAGTAGTGATCAAGGCACAGGAGAAGAAAAAGCGGGTGGTAACGGCGGCGTCGACCGGAAACGCGGCGAGTTCGCTTGCCGGGTTCGCGGCGGCGACTGATCTCGATACCATGATCTTTGTGCCTCGCACGGCACCGGAGGCGAAGATCGCTCAGCTTCTGGTGTACGGGGCAAAGGTGTTCCTCGTGCATGGATCGTACGATGTCGCCTATGATCTCGCCGCCCAGGCGGCGGCAGAGTTCGGGTGGTACAACCGGTCCGCGGCGGTAAACCCGTACCTCGTTGAGGGCAAGAAGACCGGCGCCCTCGAACTCGCCGAGCAGCTCGACTGGAACCCGCCCGATCTCGTGTTCGTTGGGGTAGGAGACGGATCGGTGATAAGCGGCATCTGTAAGGGATTTGAGGAGCTGCACACCCTCGGATTGATCGCGAAAGTCCCGCGGGTGATCGGAGTGCAGGCGCAAGGTTCAGCGCCGATTGCCGCGGCGTTTGCGCGCTACGACGGGACCAAAGTCGAAATTGATGACATTGAGGCGAAGACGGTCGCCGACAGCATCTGCGTGGGGAAGCCACGCGACATTGTCAAGGCAGTGACCTATGTCCACCGAAACGGCGGGAAGTTCATTACGGTAACCGATGATGAGATTATCGCGGCGATCGCCACGTTGGCACGGCGCACCGGCGTGTTTGCCGAACCGGCGGGCGCGGCTCCGTTTGCCGGGGTGCTGAAACTGGCGCGAACCGGAGAAATCGCGGGCAACAGCGCAGCGGTGATGGTGACCGGAAACGGGCTCAAAGACGTGGCCGCCGCCCGGAAAGCGGTGGGAAAACCAATCGAGATCGAACCAGAACTGAAGGCGGTGAGAAACAACCTATGAAGGTCGGGTTCACGGTGAACGGCGAGCGGGTGGAGGCGGAGGTCGACGGAAGAACCCGGTTGCTCGATCTCCTGCGTGATCGACTGTTCCTCACCGGGGCGAAAGAAGGGTGCGGCGAAGGGGAGTGCGGCGCGTGCACCGTGCTCATTGACGGCCGTGCTGTCAACTCCTGCCTCGTCCTCGCGCCACAGGTCGATGGCAAGGACGTCCTCACGGTGGAGGGGCTTGCCCCGCGTGGCGGAATGCACCCGATTCAGCGGGCGTTTGTGGAAAAGGGCGCCGTGCAGTGTGGGTTCTGCACCCCAGGGTTTATCATGTCAACCTACGCCCTGTTGCAGGAAAATCCGAACCCAACTGATGAGGACATCAAAACGGCGCTTGAGGGCAACCTATGTCGATGTACGGGATACGCCAAGATTCTGGAGGCGGTGCACTACGCCGCGGCGCTGATGCGGGGGGATGCGAAATGATCGGCGCGATAATTCTCGCCGCCGGAGAGGGGACACGGATGCAGGCGGTGAAACCGCTGCTCCCGATTGATGGTAAGTTCGCGATCACGCGGGTGATCGGAGCGGTGCGCGCCGCGGGCGTGGATGACGTCATCGTCGTCCTTGGCCATGCCGCCGATAAGATTCAGACAGCGGTCGATTTATCTGGGTGCCGTGTCGTGTTCAATCCTGACTACCGCAGCGGGATGGCGGGATCACTGCGAACCGGAATCGAGGCCCTGCCGTCGCAGGCGCGCGGGTTTCTCATCCTCCATGCCGACATGCCGTACATCACGCCGGCGACAATTGGGAGCGTCATCGCGACGGCGCGGACCGGGGCGCGACTTGTCGCCCCGACCTATCGCGGCACGCGTGGGTTTCCGGTGTATGTGGATCGCACCTGTTTCCCCGAGTTGATTCCCACCCTGGTCGGCGATATCGGCGCACGGGCATATATTGGTGCGCATCCCGATGCGTTGATTGCGATTCCGGTCGCGGACCCGGGCGTGGTGGTCGACCTCGACACCCCTGACGACTTGCGGGAGGCGATGATCGATGCAGGATTACGTTAAGCCCGGCTCAATTGCGGCGGCGATCGACGCGCTGCAGACGCCGGGGGCGATGCCGTTGTGCGGGGGGACCGATTTGCTGATCAAACGGCGGATGGGAATCATCGATCCGCCGTTACTTGTCGACATCTCCGAGATCCCTGATCTGCGCACATTACACGTGGAGGCGGGGGCGATCGGAATCGGAGCGGCGGTACCGGTGACGGACATCATCCGTTCACCGCTAGTTGCGGATAATCTTCCCCTCCTCGGCATGGTGTTGCGCAAGCTGGGATCGGTGCAAATTCGCAACCGTGCCGGTCTCGGTGGAAACCTGGTTAACGCCTCGCCGGCAGCCGACAGCGCAATCCCGCTGTTGGTATACGACGCGTGGTTGGATATCGTTGGCCCAACTGGGACGCGCAAATTGCCAGTGGAAGAGTTCTTTCGTGGGCCGGGGAAGACCGCACTTGCGCCCGGCGAGCTGATCAGCACGGTGTGGATCCCGATCCCGTCGTCTGGGTTCACGCCGTTCTTTCACAAGGTAGGTAAGCGGAAGGCACTCACGATCGCAATTGCGTCCATCGGCGCCGTTGCGCGGATGGACAATGGCGCGATCGCCGCGATCAAGATTGCCGCGGGGTCGGTCGCTCCCACCCCGATCCGACTGCGAACCACCGAGGAGCGTCTCACCGGGGCGCAGCTCACCCCGGATCTGATCGCCCGTGCCCGTGAGAGCGCGAGCGCCGAAGTCTCTCCAATCGACGATATCCGCGGGAGTGCTGCGTACCGCCGTGCGGTGATCGGCGATCTGCTGGGGCGATTTTTGGAGGAGTTGAAAAATGGTTGACCTGGCGATCCGCGGTGGTACCGTTGTCGCTCCGAGCGGCGCGGTGCGGGCCGATATCGGGATCGATGGGGACAAGATCGTTCAAATTGGGACCGAGGTGCGTGGGACCCGTGAGATCGATGCCACTGGGCTTCTCGTCCTTCCCGGAGCGATCGATGCCCATGTTCACATGGAGCTTCCGGTGCGCGGCGACCGGTCGAGCGATGACTTTCGCACCGGCACGATTGCCGCTGCTCACGGCGGGGTGACGACAATCGTCGATTTCTCAGTGGGAGCGCCGGAAACACGGTTGCCCGATGAAATAGAAGCGCGGAAGGAGACCGCGAAAAAAGCGGTTATCGATTACACTTTCAACGGTGAGGTGATCGGGTGGCAGCCGGGAAATGAGCGCGAGTTCGCGGATGCAGCCGAACTCGGGGTGCGCACGTTCAAGTTTTACACTACGTATTCCCGCTCGGGGCGGATGAGCGACGATGGCGTTTTGTACGCCGCGTTTGCCGCGATCGCCCGCATCGGCGGTAGGGCAATGGTCCACTCCGAGAACGACGCGATCATCAACGCACTGACTGCGGTGTTGGAAAAGAAAGGCGAACTCGGGATGACCGCGTTGCCGCACGCCCGACCGGCGATCTGCGAGGAAGAAGCGATCGCCCGTGTCGGACTGATCGCGCGCCGAACCGGCGTAACGGTGCGTATTGCTCACATCTCGTCCGCGACCGGGTTGGATGCCACCCGCGCTGCCCGACGCGCCGGGACCCGTCTCATTGCCGAGACGTGTCCGCACTATCTGTTACTGGACGAGGGCGTTTACGCCCACGAGGATGCGCACCTCTACGCAGCGATGCCGCCGCTGCGAACTCCGGTGGATAATGCCGCACTGTGGGACGGGATCATGGATGGAACGATCAACATGGTCGTCACCGATCATTGCCCGTTCACCCGGGCGCAAAAGCACTGGACCGGGTCATTCCTTGACCTTCCTTACGGTCTGCCCGGGGTGGAGACCCTGCTCCCGCTCATGTACTCCACCGGAGTAGCGTCAGACATGATCACGATCGAACGGCTCGCGGAGCTGCTGAGTTCGGGGCCAGCACGGGCACTTGGGATCTATCCACGCAAGGGAGCGATCGCGATCGGATCCGACGCCGACGTAGTTGTTCTCGATCCCCACAAGGAGATGGTAATTGCCGCGGAAAAGCTTCACATGAACTGCGATTTCAACCCCTATACCGGGCGCCGGGTCACCGGCTGGCCGGTGATTACGATCTCCCGCGGCGAGGTGATCGTGAAAAACGGAGTGTTCCACGGGGAGCCCGGACGGGGCACATTCATCCCACAGAGCTAGTCCATTTTGTCAATTTCACTGCATCCCCGATAGGTCGCCGCTGTTAGTGGTTTGATCGTCACAGTACGTCCGAATCGTTGCAGCGCAACCGGGGCAGTATTTGTGATGCCGATTACCGATGCGGGTTATGAGGTGATAGGAGGCCGCTGCCACCGTCCGCCGCGCCCGCGCCCGTGTCGCCCGGGGGGACGAATTAAGACGTGATCGGCACCCGAAATGACGAGCGCTTTGCCGTGCACAACGGTGTCGATCAGTTTTTTGCGTCCGGAATAGAGTAGACGTTGTACCGTGCCACGCGAGATTCCCATCTCCGTTGCCGCCGTTTCCTGATCGTGGCCCTCGAAATCGCACCATCGCATCGCCTCGAGCTCGTCAAGAGCGATTTCCACGATCTCGAGCTGAGCAAGTGGAACCCCGCTTGGCTTAAACAGGTTGTACCCGGAAAACTCGCGGCAGTATCGTGGTTTTTTCTGCCTTCCCATCCGACCTCCGTAAACAGTGCATGCGCTTACTATACCGCGGCTATTACCCGGCTGTCAACCCAGCTATTCGGGATTGATAGTGCCAAACCGCTGAGCTAAACACGATAATCTCTGCTTGACATGTTTTGTGCATATGATTATAATCGTCACGATCCATATGAGCTGAAAGGAGGGATCACGATGGGACACGGATGGAGAAACATGTTTTATCTGACGGGGATGCCGGGTTGGATGCGGTTTGGATATTCACCGGGGTGGGGCGGAATGCCACCTGGTGCGCAGTACCTCCAGGCGACTGGTCAACTCGGGCAGTTTGCAAGTTGGCTGGGAACCGCCGGATATCCAACCGCAGTCGGGGCATGGCCCTATTACGGCTACGGCGCGCCGGTGTCGCGCGAGCAAGAACTCCAGAACCTGAAAGCGCAGAAAGAGGCGCTCGAACGGCAGCTTGACGCCCTTGCCAAGCGGTTGGAGGAGTTGGAAAAAGGAGCGTGATTGCGATGCGTGGACGCGGTGGATGGTATGCACGCGGCTACGGGATGGGCTGGGGCCGAGGTGCATTCGGGCGTGGCTCTGGCGGTTGGGGTGGGGCCGGTTGGCCGGGCAACCCCTATCCCTATTGTCGTAATTTCCCGTGGCTCCCGCGGGGATGGTGGTGGACCGGTGCATACGGGACTGGTTCACCGTGGAGCGGCCCGACGCGGTGGCCGATAGGCTACGCGTATCCGGCCAATCAGTATTATCAACAACAGGCGCATGCCTGAGGAGGAAGTTAAATGAGGATCATTGCAGCGACGAACCGCGGCGGACTGGACGATGAAGTTTCTCCCGTGTTCGGGAGATGTCCAACGTTTACCGTGGTTGACGTGGAAGACGGGAAAGTAGTGGCGCACGAAGTCGTACCCAATCAGTTTGCTGGGGCGATGGGCGGAGCCGGGATTCAGGCGGCGCAGTTCGTGATCAACCAAGGTGCGCAGGCCGTGCTTGCCGGGTCGTTTGGGCCGAATGCGTCCAACGTTCTGTCGCAAGCGGGCGTGCAGATGGTGCAGACCCAAGGGACGGTCGAAGCGCAGGCGCTCGAGCTCGCCGCCGGCCGCCTTTCCCCCACTGCTGCTCCGGCGGCAGGTGCATTCATGGGACGCGGTATGGGCATGGGGCGCGGCATGGGTCGTGGAATGGGAATGGGGCGTGGTATGGGCATGATGGCACCGCCACCACCACCGCCTCCGCCCGGACCGGCGCCAGATACAACCGGATTAGCCGACGAGCTGCGGAAATTAACGCGCAAGCTCGATGAAATCAGCGATCGGCTTGATCGGTTGGAGAAGGAGAATAAATGAAACTATGCATCACGGCGACGGGCCCCACGCTTAACGACGATGTCGATCCCAGCTTCGGGCGCGCCGCGTACTTCTTGTTCTATGACACGGAGTCCAACACCGTGGTGGATGCAGTGGAGAACTCTCCGGGCGCACACGGAGCCGGCGTGCAGGCGGCGCAGATCGTTGCCCAGCACGGTACAGATGCCGTGATCACGGGCAGTGTCGGGCCTAACGCCCATCAAGGGATTACCGCTGCCGGCGCTGAGATTTACGTCGGCGCGACCGGCACGGTACAAGATGCGATCGCTGCTTACACCGCCGGCCAGCTCACCCGCGCCACCGGCCCGAGTGGAAGGGGGCATGGGCGATGAGGATCACGGTAGCAAGCGGGAAAGGCGGTACCGGCAAGACCACCGTGGCTACCAACCTCGCCCTCGCTCTTCTGCCCGATCATCACGTGCAGTTTCTTGATTGCGACGTTGAGGAACCGAATGCCCACATTTTTCTAAAGCCGCGTATCGAGCGGACTAAATCAGTGGAGAAGCTCCTCCCGCAGATCGACGAGGCAAAATGTACCCATTGCGGTGAGTGCGCACGGGCGTGCGAGTTCAACGCAATCGCGGTGATCGGCAAAAAAGTAATCGTGTACAACGATCTGTGTCACGGGTGTGGGCTGTGCAAGATGGTGTGCCCGGTTGGCGCCATTACTGAGGTTCCGCACGAGCTTGGAGTGATCGAATACGGCACGGCGCGTGGGTTCCCGTTTGCACGCGGGCTGCTCAACCTCGGGGAGGCGATGGCCACTCCGCTGATTCACGAGCTGAAAGCGGGGTTGGAGCCAGATAAACCTTCGGTTCTCGATGCGCCACCGGGGACCGGCTGTCCGACGATTGCTGCGATCCAAGGGGCGGACTTTGCCCTGCTTGTCACCGAGCCGACTCCGTTTGGTCTCCACGATCTGAAAGCGGCGGTTGGAGTCGCCCGTTCGGTCGGGGTGCCGGTGGGGGTAATCATCAACCGCGACGGGATTGGGGACGATCGTGTGGAGCGCTACTGCGCTGCGGAGAACATCCCGATTGTGATGCGCATCCCGTTCGATCGCGAAATTGCCCATTTGTACTCCCGTGGTGTTCCGCTTGTTGACACAATGCCGGAGTGGAAAGACAAGTTCCGCGTGCTCTACGACGCAATTGCGGCCGGGCGCGTTTCCGGCGGTTCGGAAGGAGGTGCGGCATGAAGAGCGTATTGTTCCTGTCCGGCAAGGGCGGAACCGGGAAAACATCGCTTGCGGGAGCGTTTGCCTACTTGGCGAAGGACAAAGTGCTTTCCGACTGCGATGTCGACGCGGCGAATCTTCACCTCCTCCTCGATCCGGAGATTCAACACGAGGGCGAGTTTCAGGGATCGAAGGAAGCGATAAAGGACGACTCCAAGTGCATCAATTGCGGTGAGTGTGCCCGCGTGTGTCGGTTCCACGCGATCGATGCCGATTTCAATATCGATCCGTTCCTGTGCGAGGGATGCGGCGCGTGCGCTTACGTATGCCCGACCGATGCAATCACGTTATCGCCGCGCATTTCCGGCAAGTGGTATACGGCGCAAACCCGGCTCGGTCCGCTGGCGAGCGCCGAGCTCTATCCCGGCGAGGAGACATCGGGCAAGCTCGTCACGCTCGTGAAGCAAAAGGCGTACGCCCTTGCTAAAGAGGTCAACGCAGAGCGGCTCCTGATCGATGGTTCCCCGGGGATCGGATGCCCCGTAATCGCGTCGGTGAGTGGGGCGAATGCGGTGATTCTTGTCACCGAGCCAAGCCTATCCGGATTACACGACCTCGAGCGGATCCTCAAAGTGGTGCGCCATTTCCGGATCCCAGCGTATTTGGTGATCAACAAGTACGATCTCAACAGCGATGTGAGCGCCCAAATTGAGGAATTCGCGCAGAAGGAGGAGCTAACCGTTCTCGGACGGATCCCGTACGATCCCAAGGTGCCAGGGATGATGATCCAGGGGAAAAGCGCAG
>CAZILO010000020.1:0-13350 GCA_964540085.1 uncultured Thermotogae bacterium | reverse complement strand
TTATTGTTTGGTTTTTGCCGGTTTTAGGAGTCGACAACGCTCCGCTTGCAACCTCGCTTTGGTATCTCCGTCGAGGCCATTCACCCCCATGTCAATGATCCAGTCAAATTGTACCACGGCTAGTGCGAATTGGCAATACGCCGGGCGTTCGTGCTATCCTCGGTGCAATGATACGTTATTCGGTGATCGGCATCGGGATAGCATTTGCCGCTGGGATCATCGCCGGCGGCGTCTTGCCGGAGGGCACTTCCGTTGTTGCCCTTTATTGGGTGGCGGTGGGGATCGCGGTTACGGCGGTGGTCGTCCGCCGCTGGTGCCGGGGTGCGCTTGCATTACTCCTCGTGGCAGTTGCGCTGTTGGGAGCGATCCGCCTGCACACGTACCTGATCCCGATTTCAAGTTTGTACCGTCACGCCGCCAACCTGCGCGAGGTGACGGGCACGGTCGTTTCCTATCCGCAATTGGGAAGTGAGTACACGACATTCACGCTCGCGCCCGAGCACAGCGACGGCTGCATCCAGGTGACGTGGTTTCACGGGGACAACGACCATATACCAATACTGTACGGCGACCGCATTCACCTCACTGGAACGGGGCGTGTTCCGCCGCGGTTCCCCGACTTCGATTACCGTGCCCATCTTGCACGGCGGCGCATCTTCGCTACATTTGCTGTCGATGCCAATGATCGCGTCGATCATATCGGCACCCGGATGAGCACGCTCATTCGGTACGGCGATCGGCTGCGACAAACGTTATTGACGCGGCTTGACCAGTTCCTGCCGCCCGCGGAAGCGGCGCTCGCGCACGGATTGCTGTTTGGAGACCGCACTGCGATTCCTGATACCATCGCCACCGCGTTCCGTCGTACCGGGCTGATGCATCTGCTTGCGGTATCCGGACTGCACTTGGGCATATTTCTTGCTGGGCTGTGGTTCGGCCTGCGGTTGCTTGGGCTCCGTCCGGCTATCACGTATCCAATCGTCGGGCTGGCGGTGGGAGTGGTTCTGCTGGTGATCGGGCCACGGGTGAGCCTGGTACGGGCAGCGTTGTTGTTCGCGTTTCTCGGGCTGGGAAGCGTTCTTGCTGATCTTGGAGTGATTCTGCGCCGGTGGGTAAACCAGTTTCAGTCATTGGCCGCCGCTGGGGTGGTAATACTTGCGGTGCAACCAACTGCGCTCGCCGACGCCGGGTTTCAGTTGAGCTTCGGCGCAACGGCAGCGATCCTCGCGTTGTATAGTCCTGGGTTTCGCATAACACAGTGGGCAACTCGGGTCACGGAGCCGGTTCCAATTATCACGCGTCCACTGCGGTACACCCTCCTCCTTCTCGCCACCTCAGCGGCTGCACTGGCCGGAACGGCGCCGGTGCTCGCTTATCACTTCGGCATGATTTATCCGCTTTCTCTGGTCGGCAATCTGGTGGCGATCCCGCTGGCAACGCTGGCGCTGTGGGTCGGGCTGCCGGCGCTATTGATGTCAGCAACACCGGCCATTGTTCTGCTGGGAGCGGGGCTCCGGGGCACACTTCACGCCCTCATCTGGATCGTAGATTGGTTGAGCCGACTGCCGCTCGCTGCGGTGGCGGTCCCGGCGTGGATCGGGGTGTGGATCGGCGGAATGGTGATTTATATTTTGCTTGTCGCCGTCTACCTACGCGATCACTCATCGTGCACCTTGTACTCCACGTCGATCACATCGGAGTTTTCTTCCCGGTGGTGATGACGGTGCAGAGTTCTAGGGATGAAGTAACGCACAAGAAGCGCTACCCCAGCGATATCGCTTATCACTCCCGGAATGACGAGCAACACCCCAGCGAGAAGAAGGCGCAATTCGCGATTGTGAACCAGGGCCTTTAATGAGAATCGTCCCGCGAACAGGTTGATGACCATTCCGGGGAGTGCCTTGCCGACGCTGCCCCGCAGGATAAGTATTCCGGCGACACCGGTGATGAGGATTTCGCCGAAAATTGCAGCGCCTCCGATCAACCGGCCAATCTCAACGAGGCCAAGCAGCTCCAAACAGGCGTAGAAAAAGATAAGAATCGGCACCGATATCACCGCGCTCATGGTAATGAAATAACCATCCCGTCGCAACAGGACGTACGGACTTGCATGACAGTGCACTGCCGCCTACTCTGGAACCGATGAATGATGCGGAGAAGCGTTACTTAATCGGGCTCAACATGATTCCGGAGATCACCCCGCGGCGAATGGGCATCCTCCTATCGCGGTTCCCGTCACCGCGGGCAATCTGGAATGCGCCGGTGGGAGTGCTTGCGGTCCTGCCCGGATTCGATGCAGTGGCACCGCGGGTCGTTGCCGCCCGCGACGAAGCGATGATCGACCGCGAGCTCGCACGGGTAGAGGCAATCGGCGCACGGATCGTCACCGTGTTCGATTCAGACTACCCGGCGCACCTGCGCGAGATTGACGATCCCCCCGTGGTGCTGTACGCGTTGGGATCAGGCAGCATTGACACGCGCACGGCAATCGCCGTTGTGGGCACACGGCGGGCAAGCGGGTACGGAAAGGCGATGGCGCACAAGCTTGCTGCGGAGCTAGCACGGCACGGGATCACCGTGGTCAGCGGGCTTGCCGTCGGGATCGATACTGCTGCCCACCGCGGCACGTTATCGGAGGACGGGATAACAGTCGCGATCATCGGTTCCGGCCTTGGGCGGTTGTACCCGATGGAGAACGCGCGGCTGGCGCGCAAGATTGTCGATTCTGGCGGGATCATCATGAGCGAGTTTCCCGTCGATGCCCGCCCCACCAAGTGGTCGTTCCCACAGCGTAACCGCATCATATCCGGGTTATCACGCGGGGTAGTGGTTGTCGAGGCGCCGGAGAAGAGCGGTGCATTGATCACCGCCCGGCTCGCGTTGGAGCAGGGGCGCGAGGTGTTCGCGGTTCCGGGTCAGGTGACGAGTGCGGTCAGCCGGGGAACGAACCGATTAATCCAGGACGGGGCACGATTGGTGGTGACCGTCGTTGATATCCTGTCGGAGTTTCCCGATTTGGCGGATCGTGTGAAGTCTGCACCGGCGGCACACGATCGGATTCTGTCCCTCACCCCGGTGCAGCAACACGTGTACGATCTGATTGGCCTTGAACCGACTCATATTGACGATATCATTGCCCGAGGGGATGTTTCCCCCACCAAGGCGGCGCATACCCTCCTTATTCTGCAAATGGAGAATCTGATTCAGGAGGTGGAGGGGCGTCGTTATATCAGGAGGCCGTAGGAGGTAACATGTCTATCCAACGTACGTTAGTTCTGTGTAAGCCGGATGCTGTGCAGCGGGGTCTGGTGGGGAGAATCGTCTCCCGGTTTGAGGATAAGGGGTTAAAGATCGTGGGGATGAAGATGCTCACGGTGGAGGCGGCCCTTGCCCATCAGCACTATCAGGAACACGTAAAGAAACCGTTCTTTCCTGAGCTCGTTGCGTTTATCACCTCGTCCCCGATTGTCGCGCTGGCGATTGAGGGCGACAACGCCGTCGAGGTCGTGCGCGGGCTGATGGGGGTCACCAATCCACAAAATGCCGCCCCGGGCACAATCCGCGGTGATTTTGGACTCAACCTGACGAAAAACCTCGTGCACGGTTCTGATTCCGTCGCTTCGGCCACCCGCGAGATCGCCCTGTTCTTCCGTGAAGACGAACTGCATGACTATGAACTCACGATGAACGCTTGGATGTGATTTTACGTGTCCGCACTGATGTGTACAATCCAAGTGGAGGATAAATAATGGAACTTTCAAAGCGTTACCAGCCATCGCGGGTGGAAGATGAGATGTATCGGCTGTGGGAGGACGGAGGATATTTCCACGCCACGGTCGATCCGCACGGGAAGAAGCCATTTTCCATCGTGATTCCGCCTCCGAACGTCACCGGCAAGCTCCACATGGGACACGCCCTCAACAACACCCTCCAAGATATCTTGATCCGGTACAAGCGGATGGATGGGTATGCGGCGTGCTGGTTCCCCGGTACAGACCACGCTGGAATCGCCACCCAGAACGTGGTGGAAAAAGAACTCGCCAAAGAAGGGTTGTCTCGCCATGACCTCGGTCGTGAGCGGTTCGTGGCGCGGGTGTGGGAGTGGAAGGAGAAATACGGCTCGACGATTATCAATCAGCTCAAGGCATTGGGAGCATCGTGCGATTGGGATCGGCTCCGGTTCACCCTTGACGACGGGTTGTCCCGCGCTGTGCGGCAGGCGTTCGTCGACTTGTTTGACGCCGGGCTAATTTACCGCGGCGATTATTTAATCAACTGGTGCCCGCGCTGTGGCACCGCTCTGTCCGACATCGAGGTGGAACACAAAGAGGTGGACGGCTATCTGTACTACGTGCGCTATCCGCTGAAGGACGGGGGAGCGGTGACGATCGCCACCACCCGGCCGGAGACGATGCTTGGCGATACCGCGGTGGCCGTGAATCCCGCTGACTCTCGCTACAAAGACCTAATCGGCAAAACCGCTCTCCTCCCCATCATCGGCCGCTCCCTCCCCATCGTGGGAGCGGAGGAGGTCGATCCCGAATTCGGCACTGGCGTTCTTAAGATCACGCCCGCTCACGATCCAGTTGATTTCAAGATCGGCAAGCGATTCAGCCTTCCGGGGGTCAACATTCTGAACGCGGACGGCACGATCAACGATAACGGTGGCCCGTTTGCCGGAATGACCCGCGAGGAAGCGCGCCAAGCGGTGGTGGATCGTCTAAAGGCCGATGGGTATTTGGAGAAGGTGGAACCGTACCGCCACGCCGTTGGGCACTGTCAGCGGTGCGGCACTGCGGTTGAACCGATCATCTCCACCCAGTGGTTTGTGCGCATGAAACCGCTCGCTGAGCCGGCGTTGGCGGCGGTGAAGGCGGGCAAGATCCGGTTCTATCCCGAGCGGTGGACAAAGCTCTACTACGAGTGGCTGGAAAACATTCGTGACTGGTGCATTTCGCGGCAATTATGGTGGGGACATCGTATTCCGGTGTGGTACGGGCCGGATGAGACACCGTTTGCAGCGGAAAATGAGGCCGCAGCGCGCATCCGGGCGCGGGAACACTACGGGAAGGATGTGGAGTTGCATCAGGAAGAGGACGTGCTCGACACTTGGTTCTCATCGTCGCTGTGGCCGTTCTCTGTGATGGGATGGCCCGATCAAACTCCCGAGCTTGAGTATTTCTACCCGACGTCAACGCTGGTGACCGGGTTTGACATCCTGTTTTTCTGGGTGGCGCGGATGATCATGATGGGGCTACGCTTCACCGGCGATGTGCCGTTTCACGATGTATATCTCACCCCGCTCATTGTCGATGAAAACGGGCAGAAAATGAGCAAATCGCGTGGTAATAGCATCGATCCCCTCGCTGTCAAAAAAACACATGGAATGGACGCGCTCCGGTTCACCCTCGCTCAAGCGAGCTCGAAGGGACGATCAATGCGGTTGTCGCAAGCGCAGCTTGACGAGGCACGCAACTTCCTCAACAAAGTGTGGAATATGGCGCGGTTCATCGGAATGACGCTGGGGGACGAAGGACCGGCACTGCCGGAGAAGATCACCGAACTCGAGGACCGCTACATCCTGTCGCGGCTGTCCGCAACGACGGCAGTGGTGCGTGACAACCTCGATAGCTACAACTTTAACCTAGCGAGCGAGGCGCTGTACGCGTTTGTGTGGCACGATTTTTGCGATTGGTACCTGGAAATGGCCAAGGTGCGCATCGACACCGGCGATAAAACGGTGATCGGCGTCCTCTATCATGGCTTGCATGAGATCCTAAAATTATTGCATCCATTTGTCCCATTTGTGACCGAGAAGATTTGGCAGACGCTCGGGGCTTCCACCACGCCGCTCATCGTAGCGCCGTACCCGGTTCCGGGATCCCGCGATCCCGCGGCGGAAGCGGAGATGGCGGTATTCCGTGAACTGGTGGGGGCAGTGCGCATGATCCGTGCCGAGCTCAATGTGCCCCAGAACGCACGGGTCGAGGTAGTGGTGAGAAGTGCTGATTCCATCGTCACTGAACTCATCGCGACCAAACAAGCGGCGCTGAACGCGCTTGCAGGCGCGCGCGAATGGCGCGTTAATCCGGCCCTCACCCCGCCGCCAGGGTCGGCACGGCATGTGCTCGCCACTGCCGAGTTGTTCATTCCGCTCGCCGATCTGATCGATGTCGCTGCTGAAAAGGCGCGGCTGGCACGGGAGTTGAAACGGGCGAAGGCCGATCTCGTCCGCGCTGAACGCAACCTGGATAATCCTGCATTCCGCGCCCGTGCCCCACAAGATGTGATCGACAAGGAAACGCGAAAGCGGGATGAGTTCCGGGCACGGGTGGCACGGATCGAAGCAAACCTCGCATCCCTGGGAGGATAGATGGACTATTCCGAGGCTCGCCGCCTGCTCGACGCTCTTCCTCGCCGGGTAAAACCGGGCCTCGACCGGATAAATCGATTGGTGAATGCTCTGGGGAAACCGGAGCAGCACTTCCCGGTGGTGCATATTGCTGGTACGAACGGCAAGGGATCGGTCGCAGCGATGGTAGGCGCGATATTGCGCGCGTCCGGGTACCATGTCGGGCGGTTCACATCGCCGGATCTCGTTGATTTCCGTGATCGGATTGAGGTCAATGGAAGTTGGATTTCGGAACCGCAGTTCGCCGCGGTGATTGACCGATTGGCGCCGCTGCTCGCGACAACGGATGATCCTCCCACGATGTTTGAGGTGCTCACCGCGGTTGCGTTTTCTCACTTCGCGAACGAACGCGTCGATATCGCGGTTGTGGAAGTGGGCCTCGGTGGCCGTTACGACGCCACCAATATTGTACGGCCGACGCTATCCGTGCTTACCACCGTGGGGCGCGATCACATGGATATTCTCGGGAACACGATTGCGCAGATCGCGTGGGAGAAAGCGGGGATCGCCCACCACGCCGTTCCGCTGTTGGTGGGGCAGCTCGTCCCTGACGCCGATGCGATGGTGACACAGGTTGCCCGTGACGTAGGTGCGACGCTCATTCGTGCGGATGCGGTGACGGTGGATGAGGTGCACCGCGATTTAACCGGTGCGACCTATCGAATATCCGGGCCGGGGCTGCCGGATACGGTTACAGTGCCGCTTCCCGGCGGCTATGAGCGAGACAATCTCCGCGTTGTCCTCGCTGCGATCGTCGCCCTTCGGGACCGAGGGTGGGATATTCCAACCGCCGCGATTGCAACCGGACTGCGCACGGTGACATGGCCAGGGCGGTTCGAGGTGGTGCGCCACGCCCCGACAATCGTGCTCGATGGTGCCCACAACCTGCCCGGGGTGCAGGCGCTTGCCCGCGACATCGCGTACTTCTTCCCGGAGCGCACCCGCCGATCATTGCTGTTCGGGGTGCTCGCTGACAAAGAATTCGCCGCGATGGCCGGAGTGCTATTCCCGCTTTTCCCGCGGATTGTGCTTACCCAATCGGACAGCGCGCGCGCCCTGCCGGCAGCGATGCTTGTCCCGCTCGCTGTGAACTATGGAATTCAGCCCACTGTCACAGAATCGGTGGCGGAGGGGCTAACACGGGCACGGACAGGGTTGGGTGCGGATGACGTCCTCATCATAACCGGGTCGCTCACCGTAGTGCGTGCAGCCCGTCGGGACGTGATGGAGGCGACAGGATGCCGGAATTGATCGATGCGGTGAAGCAGGCGGGGTTGCCGCGCCACGTGGCGCTGATTATGGATGGGAACGGACGCTGGGCCAAGGCACGTGGCCTGTCCCGTACTGCCGGACATCAAGCCGGAGCACAGGCGGCAGAACGACTGATTCGGTTTGTGGGACGCGATCTTGGGCTTGACTACCTCACGCTGTACGCGTTTTCCACTGAAAACTGGAACCGGCCTCACGCCGAGGTCGAATTCATCATGGATCTGCTCGATAAGTTCATCGCTGACAAACTGCGTGAATTTGTGGAAGAAGGTGTACACCTCACCGTACTCGGTGACCTGTCTCCACTACCACCACGGTTACGGACCACGGTCGAGCATGCAATCGCCAGTACCGCAGAGAACGACCGGCTTTACCTTAACATTGCATTCAACTACGGTTCCCGTCAGGAGATTATGCGGGCGTGTCGGCGGATCGCGGCAGCAGCGGCGAATGGTGATATCAACCCAGATGAAATCAGCGAGCACGAGTTTGCTGACTCACTGTATACCGCGGATATCCCGGACCCCGATCTCATTATCCGTACAAGTGGAGAGATGCGATTGTCGAATTTCCTTCTGTGGCAGGCAGCGTATGCAGAATTGTACTTTACACCCACCTTGTGGCCCGATTTTACTCCTGATGATCTCCTGCATGCGATCGCTACTTATCAACAGCGGGAGCGGCGATTCGGAGGTGTTGAGGAGAAATGAACGTCACCAAGCGCATCTTGAGCGCGGCCACCGCCGGCGTGATTGTGTTTGGTGTGTTGTACGCGGGGACGCAGTTTCACATCCAGTGGATTGTGGGGATTCTGATCCTCATTGTGGCCTACCCAGCGGCGGTGGAATACATCCAGTTGGTGCGCCGGTTGGGCATTCCGCTTGCTGCACCGGAGTTTCTCGTATGGGTTCCGATTCTCGTATTCGGCTACGTGATACGCAATGGGGAATACGGCGATGTTGGGCTCCTGTCCGCGGTTGCGTATCAGGTCCTCCGCTATCTCCATTGCAAGCCACATCGCCAGGGATTTCTGCAATCGGTGGCCGGAGTATTCGGACTCCTGTATATTCCATGGCTGTTGCATTTTTTTTATTCTATTTACATCAGTGGACCTCCGACCGAGCCGCGCGTCGGCGCTACCCACGCCCTTGTCGTTCTCTTGATGGTGTGGGGGTACGATTCCGGTGCCTATATCATCGGCAGCTTGTTCGGACGCCATCAGGCATTTCCCAATGTTAGCCCCCACAAAACGTGGGAGGGGGTGGCGGGTGGATTTATGTTAACCGTTGTTGGCGCGTCTGTCGGCGCAACTTTGTCCCCAGTGTGGCGCCAGTTCGCGTTTTGGGACGGATTCCCCCATATTATCGCGTCTTCCTTCCTCGTTGGATTGGCCGCTCAGCTTGGTGATGTGTTTGAGTCTAAGTTAAAGCGTGCCGCTGGGGTGAAGGATTCGGGGACATTCCTCCCCGGACATGGCGGTGCCCTTGACCGAATCGATGGGCTGTTGTTTGCCCTGCCGGTGTTCTTCTTCTATTACCATTTCGTGCTTCATTTTATGTAACCGTTGCCCGCGTCAGGCTCAATCACTATCATCGCGGGTATGGAGCTGTTCGTACGTTCGGTCTATTTTTCTTCCGCGGTGGCGCTCGGGTATCTATTTCTCCTGTACCGATCGAATCCACTGCGGCGGCTACCGGCAACGACGGTGACGGTGTGCTTCGTAGTGGGAATGGTCGGAGTGATCCCAGTTGAGTTTATTCATCTTGTCGTTCCGTTGCCCACGTCCGGCGGCGTCACTACTGCATTCATCACTGCCGGAGTAGTTGAGGAGGGAGTGAAATTTGTGCTGATGTGGTTCACCATTCGTCGGTTATCGTTCCCCGATCTAGCAGAGCCAATCGACGTGGCGATCTACTTCGGTGCATTAGGGCTCGGATTCGGGGTGTATGAGGATTTCTGGTACGTGTTCAGCTCGGCCTATCCCGCGTGGTCAGCCGGCAACATTGCCGAGTTCCATACGGTGTTTACCGGTATGATCCTCACTCGTGCTCTGCCCGGCCATATTTTGTTCGACGCGTTAGCCGGATTTTTCATCGGATACGCGTGGTTCTCTCATAAACGGAGACGTACATGGTGGATGCTTGCCGCGGTCGTCATCGCAGTTGGAACACACGGAGTGTACGATTTGGTAGCGCGGTACGGCGGTATGATTCCACTTATCACGTACATCCTGTTCCTCATTGGGGTCTTTATCTATTTGCGGACATGGGCGTTAGCGCAGTCACCATTTCGGGCGGTGATTGAACTTATTGCCGGTGACCGCATGACCTGGCCGTATCCTCGGTCTCCGGTGGACTACCTGTTCGCCGATGGGTTTGCGTGGCCGGGAAAACCGCATGGGGGTATGTTTCAGCTTTTCCCGGTGGTGTTTTCGCTCCTCGTTCTGTATCCGCTACTGTTCGGAGCGGTGTACGTGATAAACAGCGGATTAGCGCTTGTGTTGCGGTGAAAAGTGCAAGGGCGGCCAAGCTAGTGCTCGACCGCCCTCGCCGGGTGGTGAAAAAGATGAGGGGGTTCCTCAAGTTACGGGCATACTATAACACATTCCGCAGCATTTGTCGGTAATGTGTATCACCAAACTGCGAAATTCAGCGGTTTTCCCGTGATTGCAAACTGTGGTGTAAATGGAGTACCTTAATATCATCATGAAGCGAATTGCTGGAATGGGGATAGCAATTGCCATTCTGATTGGAGCGGCGGTTGTCGCGTTTGGGGCCGGGGATATCTATCAGCTTACGTTAAACGGGACAATTAACCCGGTGACCAAAGATACTGTGAAAACCGCGATTGCACAGGCGCAGAAGGCACACGCGGAGTTGCTCATCATCGAGCTTAATACCCCTGGCGGGCTGGGGGAATCAATGCGCGACATCGTAATGGCCGAGCTTGCATCGACAGTACCGATCGTTGTGTTTGTCGGCCCAGCGGGGGCACGCGCGGCATCCGCGGGAGCAATCATCACCATGGCGGCTAATATCGCAGCAATGGCACCGGGCACGAACATTGGCGCTGCTCATCCGGTGGAGCTGATCGGAACCGGCGGTGGATCCGAGAGCAAGACAATGACGGAGAAGGTGACTAACGATGCGGTCGCGTTCGCCAAATCGGTAGCCCAGGATCGGGGACGGAACGTGGAGTGGGCGGAGAAGGCGGTGCGGGAATCAAGTTCCCTCACTGCGCAAGAGGCGCTCGATCAGGGAGTGATAAATCTGATCGCCGCCGACATCCCGGATCTCATGCAAAAACTCGATGGCTACGCCCTGCCGGACGGGCGCGTGTTACACACCGCGGGAAAGAAGATTATCAGGATTAATCCCAGTTTGCGTGAACGGCTACTTGGGTATCTTGTTGACCCCAATGTAGTGTATGTTTTGTTTATTCTCGGGCTGTACGGGCTGATCTTTGAGTTCTTCCATCCCGGAATTGGATTTGGGTTAGTGATGGGCGGAATCTGCCTGACGCTGGCGTTTTTCGGAATGCAGATTCTGCCGGTGAATGTAACGGGGGTGATTCTGATTCTATTTGGAGTTATACTGATGGTTCTTGATGCATTTACTCCGACACATGGGATCCTCACTACCGGCGGGGTAATCTCCATGCTCATCGGGTCGTTTACCCTGTTCAACATTCACAACACTACGATCGGACTATCGTGGGTAACGGTTATCCTCACCGTGGGAACGGTAACGGCGCTGTTTGTGTTTATCATCTCCAAGGCACTTCTGATTCAACGGAAGCGGCCGGTGACCGGTCACGTTGGATTGGTCGGCGAGCTCGGTACAGCGCGTAGTTACCTCGATCCCACCGGCAAGGTGTTTGTGCACGGGGAATACTGGGACGCGCGCAGTGCCGCAGGAACAATCGCTCCCGGGGAACGGATTATAGTCGAACGTGTGGAAGGATTAACTCTGGTTGTGAGGAAGGCGGGATGAAGGTGCGGATCGCCTACGGCGCTGCGGAGGGGGCTTCAATTGTCGGATTGGACGGCCCGATCGTGGTGATCGATGCACTTCGCATGAGTGCCACAGTAGTTGTCGCATGCGCCCGTGGGATGGAGGTTGTCCCGGTGGCGACGATACAGGAAGCGATTGACTGGAAGCGACACGGTGCGCTCACTGCGGGGGAACGGGATGGGGTGAAGATTTCTGCCCTCGACTTGGGAAACTCACCCGTCGCGGTGGCACGGCTAAACGGAAGCTCGCCCCGTGTTCTCGCCCTTACTACCTCTAACGGCGTTCCCGCTGTCTTGTCTGCGGTGGCACACCCCGGGGAGATACTCATCAGTTCCCCGCTTAATTTATCCGCATTGACCGCGCATATTCATCACATCGCTCCGCGTGAACTCGGGATCATCATTGCTGGACGCCGCGGGGTAGAAGCAGCCGAGGATGAAATGACAGCGGCGTTGCTCCTGGACCGGTTAGGAGAGGAGATCCCATTCGATCTTCCGGCACCGGTTCCACCCACACGCCTTGAGGACTATTTCACCGCCACCAATTCCGGTTGCAAGCTGGCTGCACTTGGCTATGCCGCCGACGTATCTTTATGTGCCCAAGTGGATCTGTACTCGGTTGTCCCCCGCGTTACGGAGCGCGTACCATACCCATGTATCCGGGCGTTCGAGGTGACTGATGGCTAAATTTCTGCTTGCCGCCGGGATTATCGTACTGGTGGGGATCCTGTCCGCTCTCCTTGCTGTTTTGATCGATATCGATCGTCATGGCGTAACTGTCAACATCGGGGGAAAAGTCGATCTGGTGGGGAGCGCGCCCGGGACGTTGGGGAAGGTAAACCTGACGATGGAAAAGCCGGTTTCCCTTATCGCCACTGGACCGGATAACGCACCGGTGCCGGCGCGGCTCGCCATTGCCACCTGCCCCAAATGTGGCGGGAGTATGGTTCCAGTGCGCTGGAACCTTCTTACTGGGGAGATCGTGTGGAAGTGTTTGGAATGTGGCTATACGACAACCGGTGCTCCCGTCAACCAGAATCAATCCGGTGGACGCTGACCAGGCCGATCGAAAAGAGCATGCGTCAGGCAGTCAAGCTCGGCAAAGCTCAGGGTCTCACCGCGGCGGGTGGGGTCAATCTCGGCGCGAGCGAGGGCGGCGACAATGCGGTTCGGGGGCGCGATGTCACGTAGCGCCCGCCGCAGCATCTTGCGGCGCTTCCCGTATACCGTGTGGACGACAGTGAAGAACTCATGTTCATTGGCCGTAAACCGCGGTTGTGGTAAGAACTTCAGGCGCCATAGGACCGAATCGACTTCCGGAACAGGATAAAACGCCGTTCGTGGTATCCGCCGTATCATCGTGGTTTCGGCATAGGCGTTGATGAGCACCCCAAGCGCCGAACCGTGCACTCCTGGGCTTGCCATAACCTTGTCCGCTACTTCTGCTTGGGTGATCAGAAGGGCGTGAGTGATCAAGCGGCGGTGTGCCACAAGTCTTGTTAGGATCGGTGAAGTGATGCGGTAGGGAAGGTTGCCAACGACGTAATACGGTCCGCTCTCAACTGTGGTTGGATCGAACATGAGAAAGTCGGCCTCCACGATATTGACATTGTCGTATTCTCCCAGATTGGCACGCAGGCCGGCAGCGAGGCGATGA
>CAZILO010000019.1:0-13697 GCA_964540085.1 uncultured Thermotogae bacterium | reverse complement strand
ATAAAACATGCGGTTAGCTACCGTACAGTCGGCCATTCGCTGTTTGCTTGTTGAGAATGCATCCGTAAAATAGAGATAAATTCGTACGGTTCGCGATCACAAGCAACCGGAAGGAGAAAGAATGAACATCAAGCCAGACTTCGCCCGCTGGTTCAAGGAACGCGACCAGCAAGTGATCAGTGCGCATCTACGGAAGGATCGAGTGACGCTGATCAAAACAATTCGGGAATTAGAAGCCGAGCGTGACAAGGCACGGGCGTATCAGGAGCGGTTGGAAAAATTGCTGGAATCGATCAAGGAGTTGCAGCGCCGGCTACAGACATCGGGACAAGGAGACACATAATCATGTGGGAACGAATTGGAAATTCACTGGTGAATTGGGAAACGATGCTAGTCAACAAACTCAAGCACGAGGGCGTGGAATACCGGTCTGAGGATCTCAAGTGGGTGGAAGAGCAGATCCCCCGCATTGAGCGCGATCTTAATCTCACGTCGATGCGTGTCCATAAGCTGGAGGAACTGATCGCAAAGGCGCGGGCGTTGGTGCAAGAGGTGGAAAACAACGAGTGCAAGATCCTGACGGGCGGGGATGATGTGCACCAAGTCGGTGCCTTTCTAAAAGAGAAGTTCGGTGACCAGTTGGAAAAGAATTACACGCAGGGACGGCGAGCTATATGTGCGGCACTGGAAGAGCACTATCACATCAGCCCGCGCGCCGCGCGTGAGGTGTTCTCAATCCTTAAAGAAGCTAAGGTTATTCGGTTTACAATGCGGCATGATCCCGGACTCGATGTTCCACCAACTTCATATCCCGCTGAGGAAGGGGTAATCATTTACGACGAGGTGTTTGTGAGCCCAGCGAGCAATGATCCACGGTTGAAGCCAGTGTGGGAAATCGGGTAATCACTCCTGCTATACGCACCACTTTGCCGCGCGGGGAAACGACGTCAGTATGAGCAATGAAAGAACAACCGTGTATTCCCACGGTAAGGAGAGTGGGTGCGATGCGAAGAAGATGGGGCACGCGTAACAATCCGTTTTTCCCGTTCATATGTGGCCTGTTACTGGGGTTGTTTCTGGTCACGGTTGGCGGATATGCACAGCAGTCGAATCCACTTTTGTGGGGGCCGATACTGGGAGCGGTGGGTGACGATTTCGTCGCAATAACCTGGAATACGGCACGAGCGGTGAGTGCTGACCTCCACTATGCATTGGCCAGCGATTATGCCCAAACGGGCAAGTGGAGCGATACGCTGTCGTTTTCTCCTCATGCCGGGATCGCTACGATCCGTCTTGGTGGGCTGTCACCAGCGACGATGTACCGGTACCAACTCGTAATTTACGAAGGCGACGCTGTGTACAAGAGCGCGATCGGAGGATTCTCAACCGCGAGCGCGGACGCCGATCAATTCTCATTCTTGGTGTACGGTGGTACGTCTACGTTTCCCGACCGACACAAGTTCGTCGCCGACGTAATGACGGCGAATGATCCACAGGCGGCGTTTGTGGTGAATGTCGGCGAGATCGTCCAAACTATGAGCGTGGCACGGCTGGAGAACTTCTTCTGGGCGGCGGGGCCACTCGTAAGGGATCATCCATACCTCGTAGTGCCCGATCACCAAGATGCGGGTAATCCCCTTTATTATGAGACGTTTCCACTCCCGGACGGCGGCGGCGTTGGCAACAAAGAGTGGTGGTCGTTTGATTACGGCAATACGCACCTGGTTGGACTTGATTCCACGGTTTCTGGACAGACGTTAACTGCTGAAACCGAGTGGTTAAAGGCCGATTTGGACCAATCCACCGCGCAATTTAAGATCGCGTTTCTCGATGATCCCATTTACAGTTCCACCCTTCCCGGTGGAGTGAATACAACACTGCGTGATCGTTGGGAACCAATCTTCCGTGCTGCTGGCGTACGGGTAGTGATAAGCGGAAAGGTGCATATGTACGAACACTTGTATGTGCACGGCATCCACTACATCGTCACCGGCGGCGGTGGAGCGCCCTTGCTACCGCCGGAGGACAATACCACCGCTGGAACGGTGTTTATCCGCTATGGGATGCTGAATTATGTGCGGATAAGTGTGGCGGGATCAACGCTACGCGTGGAAACGATCCCGGTCGGCAGCGTGTACAACAATACGCCTCACCTTGCGCCGACTAATAACCCAATTGATGCGTTCACGATCACTGTGACGAAATAACGACAATTTGCTCCAACTGGTCGGGACGCCCGGATTTGAACCGGGGACCTCTTGCGCCCCATGCAAGCACGCTACCAGGCTGCGCCACGTCCCGCAAATTAACAATAATTATGGTAACACGTTTGCCAGCGAATGCAACCGTCACATTACGGGACGAACAGTTCGCGGCGGATGTAGGGAATCAGCGCCATGAGAACAGCGGTGTAGGTAAGGGTGAACCGATCTGTTTTGCCCGCGGACAGATAACCAACTGCCCCAACCGTACGCTTGATATCATCGATCCCGGCGATGCGGCTCATCGCGTGGTTCAACTCGATACCGTGGAGTAGTTGTTGCACCACCGACGGGGGGAGCTCAAATCCAGGGCTGGTCCCGATGGTCAACACTCCGGTACGGTCAATGATTGCGCACACTTGGATATTTAAGTAGCGATCGCATCCGGGCAAATGGAGAATTCCCGCTTCGATTCCCACTCCAAACTCCGCCCCACCCCGTGCCGCGCGCGCGCGGGCGATCGCGCCCGCACTCACATCGGCATCGATCGGCTGTGGTGAAACACCGGTGTCCACGTGTACTCCGGTAACAGCCAGCTCCTGAGCGGGAAACACTACCGTGAACGCCGCGCGCGCCGCCGCTACCTTAAGCGGATTATCCGTCCCCACGTGGATATCCATTATGCGGATTGTTGAAGGTAGATCGCGGTCAACACGGCGTTGAGCCATGCGAACCCGAGCCCTGATACCACAACTAACAAGGCATCCCCAAATACTCCGGTGGGAATAACCTCGACACCATACGCGATGAGGACTTCCCCCCCGTAGATCAACGAATAGATTAACAGAATGGACCCCCACTGGCGCGAGGAGCGGGTGTGGATCATGCTTTCCCGTAGTGCTCCGGCAACGGTCCGCCCATCAAACAGAATCGCTTGCTTATACAGGCTTAACCGCAATCCAATGTAAATTCCGGGTAAGACGAACAACAGCATCCCGGCGGCAGCGAGTACACTGACAGCGATTTCTCCGCCCACTAACCGGGTGTACAATGCTCCGCCCGTGGTCAGTCCCGTGGTAACAGTGCTTGTGTGCTGCTCGAGATCGGCGCGCATTCGTGTCAGGAACAACGCGTGCACAACCGGTGAGAGGAGGATGAGTGCGCCCATGGTTATCACCCATCCGTGATTGTGAATGTCGTAAATATTTGCTTGCTGGTTAACGGCGTACAGGATGGCGGCGAAAACGAGCGATAAGCTGAGAAGGACGGGGTCTTTAAGCGGGATGGTAACAGCGCGATTAATCGGACCGGAGGTCATCGTTGTCGCGAGCAAGTAGGGTGTCAAGTTGAATCGCGTGCTCCACCGTTTCATCGAGGATGAACTCCAGCTGCGGTGTATAGCGCAATGGAAGGCGATGTGCCAACTCGGTGCGAAAGAACCCGCGGTCACGCTGAAACACAGCCATCACCTCCATTTTCTCGGCGTGCGTTCCCTGGGTAAGGGCGATGTATACCTTGGCATAGCGGGCGTCAACCGACAATCGAACCGCCATTACAGTGGGAATGGCGGCGCGGAGGAGCGGATCGTGCACCTCAAATTCGACAATCTGCGACATCTCGCGTTTAATCAACGCGCACAGACGTGCGTGTATTTGTTTGTCACTCATAGAATCTCCAGGTGTGCGTTCTCCACTTCATATCCGCGTCCGGTCTCTATTGCCGTTTGAATCCGGCGCAGGGCGGCGTCAGTATAGTGGGGGTTGTTGGAGACGTGCGCAATGCGGATTGTGGCGCGATCGCGGGCGTCGAGATGCGCTATTTCGGCGGCAGCAAACGCGGGCCCGTGCCGGGAGACGGTAGCGATCAACCCGTGCAGAATCGATCGTTTCTGTTTGAGAGTGGTTATCGCCGGGAGACGAATCTCCAGGGTGAGAAGTCCCACCTTCATGTCGCGGTCAGTGGTTGATCTCTTCCAGTGTGAACACGATGATGCGGTCGCCCACTTGGATATCGTTGAACTCCTTGAGCCGGATGCCACATTCCCGGCCCGCCTGCACCTCACGGACGTTGTCGTCGAACCGGCGCAGCGATGCGATTTCCCCCACGTGAATCTCTTGCTCATTCCTAAGGACGCGCGCTTTCCCACCCCGCACCACCTTGCCGGAATTAACGTAACAACCAGCAACGATCCCGGCTGGAACCTTAAACACATTACGCACTTCCGCGTCGCCGAGCATTATTTCCTCGTACTCGGGGCCAAGCATGCGCCTGATTACACGCTCAATCTCCTCGATCAGGTCATAGATGATATCATAGGTAAGGACGATCACCCCTTCCTGGTCGGCAAGGCGTAAGGCCTTAGTGTCCGCCTTGACTCCGAATCCGACGATGAGGCAAGTGCCACTGACGCTCGCCGCAAGTAGCACATCGCTCTCGGTAATGTCGCCCACGCCGGCGTGGATGAAGTCCATCTTTACCTTATCGGCAGCGACTCCCTCGATCTCCCGACGCATCGCTTCGAGCGCACCGGTTGACGCTGCTTTGATAATCAACTGAAGTTTATCCGCCTCTTCCTCCTGGAGGAACAGCTCTTCCACCGACATCCGTGCTCGCGATCGTCGCGGTGTTGTGGTCTCCGCTCGCCGTTTCTCCGCCTTACGTTTCGCCTCGTTCAGGTTCTTCGTAACCTCGATCTTGGTCCCCACCCCCGGAACTTCCTCCAACCCGAGGATTTCAACCGCCTCTCCCGGCTTCGCAGCGCGAACGCGGTTGCCGGCTTCATCGATCAGTGCCTTCACCCGGCCGTAGGTCGATCCAGCAACGATGCAATCCCGTTCGTGCAGTGTTCCGTCGCGTACCACCACTGTTGCTACTGGACCGCGTCCCTTGGACAGATGGCTCTCAATGATGATCGCCTCCAACGGGCCGTTCGGATTGGCACGGATGTCCTCCATTTCCGCCACCAGGAGGATCATCTCCAGCAATTCGTCGATGCGTTCGCCCTTAAGGGCGGAAATGGGGACGGTGATCGTGTCTCCGCCCCATTCTTCCGGAGTGAGTCCCTGCTTGGCAAGGTCACTCATTACCTTGTCTACGTCTGCGTTCGGTTTATCAACCTTGTTGATGGCTACGATCATCGGTATCTTGGCAGCGCGGATGTGGTGTATCGCCTCCACTGTTTGTGCCATTACGCCATCATCGGCGGCGACGACGAGAACAGCAATATCGGTCGCCTGAGCGCCGCGCGCCCGCATTCCGGTGAACGCTTTGTGGCCGGGGGTATCGATAAACGTGATCCGCTGCCCATGGATCTCGGCTTGGTATGCCCCGATCCCTTGAGTAATCCCACCTGCTTCTTTGGCAGCCACCCGCGTGTGGCGGATCGCGTCAAGCAGAGTTGTCTTCCCGTGGTCGATGTGCCCAAGTACGGACACGATCGGGGGGCGCGGTGCTCCCTGCTTTACCGGGGGCGACTCCGGTGTGGGTGGAGTCTGTGACGCTGTGGGTGCTTCAGATGGAGGGGCGGATTCCTCGTTATACAGATTAACGATAAGTGCGTATTCATCTGCGTCGACGGTGTTCGCCGGTTTGAGGCCGGGCATCCCCATCTGGTCAAGCTTGGCAATAAGCTCCTTGCTTGTGATGCCAAGTTCCTTCGCGATCGTATAAATTCTCTTTCTCGTCACCGGTATCCCTTCATATCGCTGTTAATAAGCGCGTAAGACTATACTCGATCGATAAAGTAAGATCAAACCGAAACGATGATGAAAATCAGTGCAGGAACGCGTATAACAGAAGGAACAGCAGCCCCACACCCCCGAGGGCGATGAAGAATCCCTGCCACCCAAACCGGTGCAAACGGCGCTTGTCATCCGAAGAAAGGCGCACGGAACGGGGATGGCGGAGCTCAAGGCGTTGCGACTTCTTGTATGTCTTTACGTACAAAGATACTTTCCCCTGCCGCTTGTACACGATGGCGAGGTTATGCATTGCATTGACATGGCGTGGATCGATCTCCAACGCCCGTTTGTAGGCATACTCTGCGCGGGACAGGTCACCAGCGTCAATGTAGATATTTCCAAGGCGGTAGTAGATCATTGCCTTGTTGACTCCATAGCGAAGTGCTTCCACTAGGACGTGAATCCCTTCTTTGAACTCCTTGTGTTTGCGATGTTCTTCGGCGCGGGCAAGGGCGTCAACGACAAGCTGTTCTTGTTCAGCCGGGGTTGGGAGCGGTTGCGTCTGCGTGTTCATCTAGCCACTTCCTCACTTGTTGGATATCGAGCCACGTCAGATACTTGGGGCTTCCCTTGGCCCGCGACGGGTTGCGGAGAAGATAGCTTGGATGAAACATGGGGAAGATCTTGATCCCTCCCCGCCATGGCATAAACGTCCCTCGCACTTTGGTGATCCCGCCGGCGGACGGCACCAGCCACTGGGTGGGGGTGTTCCCCAACGTAACAATAAGTCCGGGGTTGATCAGAGCGATCTGCGCCTCGAGATAGGGATAACATGCTTCCATCTCCTTTTTCGTCGGGACGCGGTTTCCTGGCGGGCGGCACTTGACCACGTTAGTGATGTACACATCGTCACGGGTGATACCAACAGAAGCGAAGACTTCGTCAAGCTTCTGCCCTGCCGGTCCGACAAATGGACGCCCGGTCTTATCTTCAACCTCACCCGGTCCCTCGCCAACAAACAGTACACGTGCATGTGGATTCCCCTCTCCAAACACCACATGCGTTCTTGTTTCGCTCAATGGACACCGTGTACACGTAGCTACACGTGCAGCCAGCATGTCGAGTGAAACGATATGGGCGGCGTTCTGGAGTTGGCTCATCCTCCTCCTTATATGCACAACCACGGGTAAGGACGGATTGCCACCGGTATCCATGAGCGGGCAACGGGATTCGAACCCGCGACCCTCAGCTTGGGAAGCTGATGCTCTACCCCTGAGCTATGCCCGCTTATCGTCGTTATTATAGCGGTCAGCACTAAGGGCGGCAACTAGCCGCGAAGCGCCTCCAGCGCCGGCAGGGTCTTCCCCCGCAGGATGGCGAGACAGGCGCCACCGCCGGTGGAAATGTAGGAAATGCCGTCCGCGACTCCGAGTTCTTTGACCGCTTCACCGGTTTCGCCGCCTCCGACTACGGTATACGCTGCCGACGCGGCGCACGCTTCGCCAATTGCACGTGTCCCAGCGGCAAATGGCGTGAATTCAAACGCTCCCATCGGACCAGTCCACACGACTGTCTGGGCGGCATTGATCCGGGCGCGGAACTTTTCGACTGCCGCGGGGCCGATGTCCAACCCGATCCAGCCCGCAGGGATATTGGCAGCAGGAGCGATCTCAGTCGCCGCGTCATCCCGAAGCTCACGAGCGATAACAGCATCATCGGGGAGAACGATTGTCACATTATTTTCACGAGCGATGTTAATCAACTCTTTGATATCGTCGAGCAGTGACTCATCGACAATTGAGTTTCCCACTGCTCCGCCGGCAGCGCGGATGAACGTAAACGCAACCCCGCCTCCGAGCAAAATTTCATCCACTTGCGCGATTAGATCTCGTAGTGCGCCCAGTTTGCTGCGTGCTTTTTTGCCTCCGACGATCGCGAGGTACGGCCGAGCCGGGTTGTCGGTAACTCGAGACAGCGCCTCGATTTCCCGCTGAACCAGCATCCCGGCGTATGCGGGCAGGTAATCCGGAATTCCCACGGTGGACGCGTGTGCGCGGTGCAGGGTGGCGAACGCGTCGTTCACGTATAGGTCGCCGAGTGCTGCCAACTGGCGCGCGAATCCGGCGGCGTTGGTCGTTTCCTCCTGGTGAAAGCGCAGGTTTTCGAGCAGGAACACGTCACCGTTGGTTCCGGCGGTGATTGCGTCCGTGACCGCGTCCCCAACGCAGTCGTCGAGCTTGTGCACAGGACGGTCGAGCAACTTTTCCAGCCGTTTTGCCACCGGATCGAGGCGCAGTTCCGGCACGACCTTTCCTTCCGGTCGGCCGAGATGGCTCAGCAATACGAGTTTTTCCGCCCCGTGATCGATAAGATAGTGCAATGTCGGCAGAGATGCAGCGATGCGCGTGTCATCCGCCACCTCTCCGTCCTTCAATGGAACGTTGTAATCCACCCGCACCAACACCGTTTTCCCGGCAACGTCCGCATCCTGCACCTTACGCAGTCCACTCAGAAGCCCTCCCATGTTCATCCTCCTTCCTTTTTCCGTGGCCGATTGCATACCCATCTTAAGGGAATTATAATCATAAACGATGAACAGTCAAAACTTGATCCTTATCGGAATCGGAATCTTCATCGGATTGATCGTTACCGTTGCCGCGGTTGATCAATACATGATGAGCCAGCACAACCCGATGACCCCAAGTGGGTTGCTATGGCGGGTACAGACGACATTTGATCGGGTGAAGGACCTGGAAGCAGTGATTGATGTGGAAGGCGGAGGCGATACTGGCACGATCCGGCTCCTTCTCCGATTCGTCCGTAGTGCCGCGGCGGCGCTTTCCGTGCGTTACCTCGATCCGTCTGCAGTGCGTGGCGAACTGTTCCTCGTCAATCGCGATCTGTTGTCACATTATATCCCCCAGCAGGACGTGATTATCGTCAAGCGGTGGTCGGGGTTCCCGTTGGCGAATATCGGATTATCTGGATTCAGCTTAGAACAACTTTCCGCCGATTACGCCGCCGGGCGGGTGCGTCTCAAAGTAATGCGGGATGAAACAGGTTTTGGTACGGATTTATTCCCAACTCCAATTGAACCTGAGATGACGATCAGCGGTCAGCGTATGTTGCCGCCGTTGTCGCTGACTACGGGTACTGGCGGATTGCCACCACTCGTTGGCAGCATCAGCCAAGTGCAGGGCAGTGGCGGGACAATTCGCGGTGACTTTGTCCTCGAAGTGTTTGATCATCGCGGTACACTTACGCGCATGATCTGGATCGATCCGGAAACGTATTTTGTCAATCGGGTGGTGCAGATAACCGGGGGTAAGCGCACAATCACCCTTACTGTCGAGAGAATAACCGTTAATCAAGGATTAACCCCGGATGAAATCATGACCCTACCGCGCGCCGCGGAAGTGATTCACGGTTAGCCGATGAACTTCTTAAATTGCGACAGGTTCATGTGGTAATCGACAAAATCCTGAAATGCGTCCTCTTCGGCAAACGGCGATTCAATTGCCGATGCGGCGAATACATCTTCCGCAATGTAGATCGGGCTTCCCATGCGCAGGGCGAGGGCAAGTGAATCCGACGGGCGCGCATCCACTTCCACCGTTTCGCCATCGGCGCGGCGGAGAAAAACGGTGGCGTAGTACGTTCCCTCTTTGAGGTTGGTGATAACCACCTTTTCCACGCTTCCACCCAATCCCTCAATGATTTCCTTCATCAAGTCGTGCGACAACGGGCGAGGAAACTCATTGTGCTGCAGCCCCAACGCGATCGACATTGCTTCTGATTCCCCGATCCAAATCGGCATTGCCTTGTTGGAGTGGAGATCCTTGAGCAGGATCACGGGAGCATTATTAAATGGATCAATCAAAAGTGCCTTGATTTCCGCCTCTCGCATTGCTACTCTCCTTTGGTCATGTTTGACCGTTGGCGACCCATTATAGCAGTCCGATTGGCGCAAGACAATAGGGGGCCGAAAGATGTGCGGAATCATCGGATATGTTGGTAGCAAGCCGGTTATACCCATCCTCCTCGCGGGACTAAGCCGGTTAGAGTACCGTGGATATGACTCGGCGGGGATCGCGGTTGTCACGGGCGGCGAATTGAAGCTGTTTCGCCGTGCCGGCAAGGTCGAGGACCTCGCCCACCAGCTAGCGGAGCACGAATTGCCGGCGCAAGTGGGAATCGGGCACACACGGTGGGCGACGCACGGGCCACCGACGGTCGAGAATGCACACCCCCACGTTGATTGCCGTGGCAAGATTGCGGTAGTGCACAACGGGATCATCGAGAATTTTCGTGATCTGAAGGCCCGGCTTATCGCGCACGGTCATACATTCAAGTCGGATACGGATAGTGAAGTGATCGCGCATCTGGTCGAGGAACACGACCACGGTGACCTCCGCGCGGCGGTAGCGGCGGCGGTACGTGAGTTAGCGGGCGCGTTTGCCATCGCTGTGGTATCCGCGGATGATCCGACCCGGGTGGTGGCAGCACGGCGCGGCAGTCCACTCGTGGTGGGAACCGGTTCGGATGGCGGCTACGTGTGTTCGGATATCCCGGCGATCATCGGCCGGGTAAAGCAAGTTATGTTCCTCGCCGACGGCGAGATAGCCGATGTACGTCGTGACGGAATTGATGTACTTACGCAATCGGGTGAAAAAGTCAGTCGGGCGCCACAGCCGATAACGACTGACCCGCTTGCCATCCAGAAAGGCGGGTACAAGCATTTCATGCTCAAGGAAATTCATGAGCAGCCGCGCGCGGTCGGCGAGACGCTGCGCGAGAACCTGCTCCCCGGGGGGGCGGAATTCTCCGCACTCGACCGCATTACTGCCGGCATTGACCATGTGTACCTAGTGGCGTGTGGGACCGCGTACCACGCCGGGTTAGTGGCCGAATACCAATGGGAAGAACTCCTTGGAATCCCCGTACACGCCGTGATCGCCTCTGAATTCCGCTACCGAAAAATGCCGGTTGGTCCTCATACTCTGGTGGTAGCGGTCTCCCAGTCCGGCGAAACGATTGATACCCTGATGGCAGCCCGACACGCGCAGACGCAGGGGGCACGAGTGCTCGCGCTCGTCAACACGGTGAATTCAGCACTCGCTCGCACCGCGGATGCTACGGTATACACGCGCGCGGGGATCGAAATCGGAGTGGCAGCGACCAAAACGTTCACCGCACAGCTGGCGTTATTGTCCCTGATTGGGACCCATCTTGCCCAGCGGGGAAGCGTACCCACTGCCGATCAGTTGGACCAGGTGACGGCTGCACTCCGTCTGCTTCCGGGACGGCTTGCTGAGGTGCTGGCAGCAGAAAGCGCTGTACGCCAACTTGCAGAGCGGTTTTACACCGCCCGTGATTTCCTGTTCTTAGGACGCGGGCCGCTCTACCCGATCGCGCTTGAGGGGGCGCTCAAACTGAAGGAGGTGTCGTACATTCACGCTGAGGGGTATCCCGCCGGCGAGATGAAGCACGGGCCGATTGCGTTGATTGACGAGCGCATGCCAGTAGTCGTGCTGCTCAACAGCAACTTTATGTACGACAAGGTGATCTCCAACATCGAGGAAGTGAAAGCGCGCAATGGGATTGTGATCGTGCTTACCGACCGTCCCGCGGACACAGCAGTGCGGGAGCGCGCTGATCACATTATCTCAATTCCCGCTGCCGATCCGATTGTTATCCCGGCGCTGTATGCCGTTCCGCTGCAGTTGCTCGCGTATTACATCGCCGTCCGCCGCGGTACCGATGTTGATCAACCGCGTAACCTGGCAAAGACGGTCACGGTAGAGTGATTCGGTTTACGCCTCTGGGTTTGAGGAGGAAAACAGTTTTTTCACGTCCTGGGCACGATCCTTGTGCATCACGAGCAGTCCGGCATCGCTGTCCACGATGACAATGTCATCCACTCCGATGGTAGCGACCGGTCGGTCATGCTGTGACAGAATAATGGCGCCGTGTGTGTCGATGCCGATGTGTGACGCCTGTACCACATTCCCGTCCTTGTCTGCTGGCAGCAATTGCGCCCACGCCGCCCAGTCACCAACGTCGCTCCAACCGATATCGGCCGCTGGAATAACCAGCGCACGGTCGCTCTTTTCCATCACGCCACGGTCAATCGATTGCGGCGGTTGGTCGGCATATACCCGCGCGAGTGCATCCGCGGCTCCGGGACCATTTAGGTGAGAGTCGAGCTCCACCAATCCTGCGTACAGTTGCGGGAGATGGCGCTCAATCTCAGCGAGGATTGTGTCCACCCGCCAGATGAACATTCCGCTGTTCCAGTAGTAGTCGCCACTGGCGATAAACTCGCGTGCGCGCTCGTACGACGGTTTCTCCGTGAACGCTCGTACGGTGAACACATCCTCATGCCCTTGCCACGGCTCCCCAGCACGGATGTACCCGTACCCGGTCGCCGGATGATCAGGGGTGATGCCAAGTGTAATCAGGTGCGATCCGGATGCCGCGATCTCTGCTCCACGCTTCAATATGGCCTGGAACCGGCGCTGGTCGCGAATGGCGTGGTCGGCGGGGAGCACAATCATCACTGCGTGCGGGTCTTTGCGACGCGCTAATAGGGCAGCGACTCCAATGCACAGCGCCGTTCCTCGTCCTACCGGCTCGCCGACCACGTTATCCGGCGGCAGGGAGGAAAGCTGATTACGCACAAGGTGTACGTGTTCGGCCGCCGTGATAACGTACATGTCCTCCCACGCAATCCAACCAGCAACGCGATCCGCTGTGGTCTGAAGCATGGTACGCTCATCGAACAGGCGAAGAAATTGCTTCGGACGCTGCGGCGTACTGAGGGGCCATAATCGTTCTCCGCGTCCGCCGGCCATTATCACCGCCGTGTTCATCAGTTCCTCCTCGGATTTCCTAATCGGATAGTGTCTGTAAGATGCCCGTCAATTCAGCTAGTTTTTCATTGAGCATCGCTGGTGTCACCGCCTCGACATTCAACCGCAGCAACGGCTCAGTGTTCGACGGCCGGAGGTTAAACCACCAATCAGGGTAATCGACGGATAGTCCATCCAAATGGCTGATCTTTCCGGTGGCGAAGTGCTTTTCCACCGTCGCCATCGCTGCAGCCTGGTCCGCGACGTGAAAGTTAATCTCTCCGGAGTGAGCGTACTTGGTAAGCGGGCGGATCAGCTCCGTCATGGACGTCCCGGCGTGAGCAAGCAGGTTTATCACCAGCAGGAGCATTGAGATTCCGCTTTCGCAGTAGAAAAAATCAGAGAAATAGAAGTGGAACGAAAGCTCACCGGCAAATATCGCCTTCTCCTTACGCATTAGCGCCTTGATGAACGAGTGCCCCACCCGCGTCTTTACCGGTTTTCCGCCGTGGGCGCGGATTACTTCCGCGACGATGCGGCTGGACCGGAGGTCGTAGATGATCGTCCCGGGGCCGCGGGAGTCAAGCAAGTGAGCACCGACCAGCGCGGTCAACAGATCACCACGCACGAGAGTACCGTGTTCGTCGAGAAACGCAATGCGGTCGCCGTCACCGTCGAACGCCACCCCGATTGCCCCTGGTGTCGTGGCGATAGCACGACGCAGATCGGCCAAGTTCTCTTCCTTCAGCGGATTGGCCTCGTGATGCGGGAACCGGCCATCGGGCGCAAAATACATTCCGGTATAGTTGATGCGCTGATCGACAAGTACGTCCGGAAGGATGGTGCCCGCCATCCCGTTTCCGGTATCAATGATTACGGGACGGGAGAATTCCACCGAAAATCGTGACTTGAAAAAATCGCGATATTGGGGGCGGATGTCCGCGGTATGGACCTGCCCGTGGGTC
>CAZILO010000018.1:0-14728 GCA_964540085.1 uncultured Thermotogae bacterium | reverse complement strand
CAAATTATGAGTCAATGACTACCTCTTCGGTAACATACTCTTTTGAGGCATCACGGTCTGGATTACACGGCATATTACCGGGAGAACCGGCCGCGTCCGTGCCGTGAGCACAGCGTTACCTGCTTCAAACTTGATCGAGTGAGCAGTTTTGTTTACCGTACGCGCATCGGGTTACTAAGGCGGGGATATGGCCATACCTAAAGATTTAATGTACCATAAATTTCGCGCGTACGGCTTCCTGAAAAACCTCCGTTTCTTCGACCCGTTCATTATTCTGTTCTTCCGTGAGATGGGCCTTTCTTTCCTGGAGATCGGGGCTCTGTTCTCAGTGCGTGAAATTTCTACAAACCTTCTCGAAATTCCGACCGGCGTGCTGGCGGATTCGTACGGCCGTCGCAAGTCGATGCTCGCTGCATTTTCGTCATACCTCGTTTCATTTATCATTTTCTACGCGTTTCCTCATTTCACACTCTACATCGTGGCGATGATTCTGTTCGCATTTGGGGAAGCATTCCGGTCCGGAACACACAAAGCTATGATCCTCGAATACCTGCGAATTAAAGGAATCGCGGATAAAAAGGTAGAATATTACGGACACACGCGGGCAGCATCGCAGTTTGGTTCGGCAATCGCTGCGTTGATTGCCGCAGGCCTTGTGTTCTACGCGGGTCGCTACCGCATCGTGTTCCTCGCGTCGATGGTCCCGTACGTCCTGGAGTTGTTTCTCATGGCATCGTATCCCAAAGTGCTCGACGGTGAGTTAATCCACGTCGAAGGGGGATGGGTGAAGAAGTTGGGGCAACGAATAGGGTACACTACCAAGGAATCAATCCGTATGTTGCGCCGCATTGATCTGCTGCGCGGATTACTCAACAGCGCCTCATTCGACGCCCTGTTCAAATCAACCAAGGACTACTTGCAGCCGATCCTGCAGTCGCAAGCGGTTGCACTTCCGGTTTTAATCTCACTATCAACCGACAAGCGCACCGCCCTGATTGTGGGTGGACTGTACTTTTTTATCTACCTGGGAACGAGCTACGCCGCCTCACACGCTGGAACGGTGGTGGGACGTGTACGCTCTTTACCGCGGACGGCAAACTTCATTTATCTAGCGGGAGCAATTCTACTAGCAGGGGCAGGGTTATCAGCGTGGAAAGACCTGCGCTGGATCGCGATTGTGGCGTTCCTCACTCTGTATGTGCTCCAAAACCTCCGTCGTCCCGTGATGGTGGGGTACTTGGCAGAACTGATCCCGCAGCGAACGATGGCCACCGGGCTGTCAGTGGAATCGCAGTTGCGCACGTTGATAACGGCTGGGTTGGCCCCTGTTGTGGGACTGCTCGCCGACCGATTTGGAGTCGGCCCAGCACTGGGAGTTATCGGATTAATCGGTTTGGTACTGACCTGGCTGTTGCATATAAATGAAACACATGTTCGTGCTCCGGTGTAGATAATCACGAATCATGCGAAAACTCGAAGGAGGAAAGACGTGAACCGTTTTGTGCCGATCATCATTGTGCTGCTCGTTCCCTTGTTTGTGGTAACCGCGTTGGGCAAACCCGATTTGGTAATCACCAAGATATCGCTGACGCCGGCATCTCCGGTCGCCGGTGATGATGTTACCATCACTGCCGTTATCAAGAACGTGGGCACAAGCCCGGCCAACCAAACGTTCGATGTGCGGTTTCTCATCGACGGATTCCCGATAGGAACCGGGTCAATTCCGTTCGGACTCGAACCCGGTGCCACTAAATCGGCAACGACCACGTGGACAGCAGAAGTGGGCACACACACAATTACGGCCCAAGCCGACCAACCGTTCAACAAAATCGATGAGTCGAACGAGCAAAACAACGATCTCGTCGCCACCATTGTCATCCCCGTTAACCCCGCGGTTGCCAAACAGATCGCTCCGCTCAAAGTAGCGGTGGCGCGATTTGATGATCGCAGCAATTCAGGATTCGTGAACATGGGTGCGGGGGTAGCGGACGAGCTGATCTCGCGGTTGGTCAATAGCGGCGTGCACGTTCTCGAACGGGGCGAGTTAGAAGCGTTGATGCAGAAACAAAACCTCAATCCGTCCCTCCAATCCAATCTTATCACCGCTAGCCGTCTCCTCGGAGCGGACCTGCTCATCGTTGGTTCCGTGACCAAAGTAAACATGGCCCGCGCATCGCTGAGCCTCGGTTTTTTCACAGTGAGCAGCGCCACGGTCACGGTATCGATGACTGCGCAACTGATAAACGTGTACACGTCTAAAGTTGTTAATTCGGTGTCCGCATCCGGATCGGAGCAAGGAGCGACTGGCTTTTCCGTGGATTTTGGGAAGATTATTTCCCTAACCCGACCAGCAGCGACAACCGTGTGTACCGGCGGATTACGCACTGATCGGCACGACTACTTTCCTAACGAAACTGTACGCATTGGTTATCGTAACCCCGGACAGCCAAAGTGGTATGGAATCGAAATCTATCAAGCAAGCGGGCCATTCCTTAAGTGGCTTGGATGGCAGTTTATTCCCACCGGCGGGTGTGGGGAGTGGCTGTGGGATCAACGTGATGCGTCCAATATGCAGATGGGACCAGGATTCTACACCGCCAAACTGTGGGATGGGTCGACGTACCTTGCCACAGTGAACTTCCAAATTCGTCCCGGAGCCGGTCCGACGGCGCCGCTGGTCGATGAAATTACGGTGGGCAGCACCCAGTTTGCTAACACAATCGTAGGCAGAGCGACCAACCGCGTGTTGAACCAGCTTACCGCACGATTAATCAACGGAATGGCCCAGGCTGCATCTCAAGTCATCGCTGATCGCTCTACTGTTGCCGCTACCCCGACGGCGACCGCACTTGTGCCGCGGGTAGGACAAATAGCGACGATCCTTCCAGACGGTCGGGTAGTGATCAACATCGGAGCAAATGCCGGCGTTCATAAAGGGGACTTCTTCCAAGTTCTGGACACGGTGAATCTGATCACCGATCCCACCACCGGCCGGGTGGTGAGTTACGATGTCCAGGGGATAAAAGGAGAAATCGTAATCGTGGAAGTACGCGATCAAGTCGCCTATGGAATAAAGACGTCAAAATTCAACCTGCTCGTCGGGGACGTAGTCCGTCCATCCAGTTGACCGCGGTGATAAAAATGCGTTAGACTTATGGCACTATGTTCACGCGCACCGCGGTTGTGACGCTTATCATTATCGGCGCTTTTTCGTTAGCGCTGGTTGCAACCGGAATTGATGCCGTGTGCGTCACCGTCAGTTTGCCATTTGGCAACACCCCGCTACTGATAGGATTCACGATCCGAGAACAATTCTCGTTTGGGTACGGGGTATCCACTTTAGTCATCTCCCCGCAGGGCAAAACATTGATTCTCATCGGTGCAGAGTTTCCGCTCGGCAACAACGGCAGCTACCTGCGGTTGGACGGTGGAATCTCGTATTTCGACATGTCAGCGCGGTTTCCGTCACCGGTGTTCGGAGGCGGACTTGCATACCGGATTCCTGCGCATGGCATTCAGTTCGGAGCGATCGGCGAATTTCTCTACCCGTTTGCGCTCAGCCCGCCGATGTTCAGTTTAGAGGGAGGATGGAGTCGGTGAAGCTGTTCGGCACGGACGGGGTGCGGGGCGCTGCTAATAGCGACCTCACTCCGGAACTTGCGGTGTCGCTAGCACGGGCAGCAGCAGCCACCCTCGTTCCTCCCGGTGGACTGGTGATCATTGGCCGTGACACGCGGGAAAGCGGACCGATGTTGGAAGGCGCGCTCGCTGCTGGATTCGCCGCTGCTGGAGTTGACGTGCTTCTGGCAGGCGTGATTCCCACCCCGGCGATTTCGTTTCTGATCAAGGATGAACGTGCTGCGCTCGGAGCGGTAATCTCCGCATCCCACAATCCACCCGAGGACAACGGGATTAAGTTCTTCGACCGGGCCGGCATGAAGCTCACCGTCGCGCAAGAAGAAAAGATCGAACACGCGATCGCGACGGTGCCTCCCACGGGAGACCGTGTCGGGAAAATCGCCACGCTCGATGCGGCAGCAACGCGGTACGCCGCGTTCCTCATCGGCACAATCGAGTCGGATGACGTCGACCTCGGTGGCACCCGCATTGTAGTCGACTGCGCGTACGGTGCGACCGGCGCGATCGCCCCGCGCGTGCTACGTCACTTTAATGCTGATGTGGTTGAACTCAACACCGCTCCAGATGGGTGGCGCATTAACCAAAACTGCGGTTCCACTCATCTTGAATCCGTGCGTGCAGCGGTGCGTGACCACAACGCCGATCTTGGGATCGCGTTTGACGGCGATGGCGACCGCGTGCTTCTGGTGAGCCCGGACGGAAACGCGATTGACGGGGATCGCATGATGGGGATCGCCGCCCTCCACCTGCGCCATTCTGACCAACTTGTCCCTCCGATTGTCGTTGCCACCGTGATGAGCAACCTCGGGCTGGAAAAACGGCTGGATACTGAGGGTATCGAACTTGTGCGCACGCCGGTCGGCGACCGCTACGTGGCGTGGGAAATGCGAGCACGTGGCGCCCGTCTCGGTGGCGAACAGTCAGGACACATTATCTTTTCCGATCACTCTCCCACCGGAGACGGAATCCTGACCGCGGTAAAACTGCTTGAAATCGCTCACATCAACCAGACACCACTGCCGCACTTGGCACGGGAAATTCCGATCATTCCCCAGTTGCTGCGTAACGTACCTGCCCGTGATCCGGCGCGGGTGGCCGCGCACGACGAGGTGCGCACCGCTGTCGCGCGGGAACAATCACAACTTGCCGATGGCGGCCGGATTCTGGTACGCCCGTCAGGCACACAACCAGTGGTGCGGGTTATGGTCGAGGCTGCCGACATGGACACCTGTACCGCAACGGTGGATCGGCTCGCCACCGTAATCGGCCGCGTTGCTCAATCCGTAAACGGGTAAGTCAAGATCGGCTGCCGGACCGCCCGCGTTTGGTCGAGGCGTCGTACTGGGGTATTAACCGGAGCATTATGCAATAGTTCCGGATTATCCTTCGCCTCACGAGCAATTTGCTCCAACGCGGCGGCGAATCGATCGAGCGTCTCCTTGCCCTCCGTCTCCGTGGGCTCAATCATCAGCGCCTCATGTACAATGAGCGGGAAGTAAATTGTCGGTGGATGGAACCCATAGTCAAGCAACCGCTTGGCAATGTCAAGGGTGGTGACGCCGTTTCCCACCCCTTTCCCGGACAACACGAACTCGTGCTTGCACAGCCGATCGTACGGCAAGGGATAGACACGTTTCAGCAGCGTTTGGAGGTAATTCGCGTTCAATACCGCATTCTCGCTCACCGCCCGCAGGCCAGAATCGCCAAGCTGGAGCAGATACGCGTACGCCTTAAGCACCACTCCGAAGTTCCCGTAGAACGAGTGCATGCTCCCAATTGAGCGGGGATAATCCCAATCAAACTGATAGGAGTCGTCTTGATGTACCACACGCGGCACTGGCAGGAACGGCACGAGCGCTTCCGCCACCGCCACCGGGCCGGATCCCGGACCACCGCCACCGTGGGGAGTGGACAATGTCTTGTGGAGATTGAAGTGGAACACATCCGCCCCCATATCCCCGGGGCGGGCGCGGCCGATGTAGGCATTGAGATTCGCCCCATCGAAGTAACACAATCCACCAGCGCGGTGCACGTGATCCGTTATCTCCAAGATCCGTTCCTCGAAGATCCCAAGCGTGTTGGGCACAGTAAGCATGATCCCAGCCACGGTATCGTCAAGGACACTGTCCAGAGCGGCCAAGTCGACCATTCCATCCGGGCCGGATTTGATCTCCCGCACCGTAAATCCGGCAATTGTCGCCGACGCCGGGTTAGTGCCGTGTGCGGAGTCGGGAAGGAGGATGTACTTCCGCTTGCTCTCGCCCCGATCTTCGAAGTAGCGGCGGATAAGAAACATCCCCGTCAACTCACCGTGCGCTCCGGCCGCCGGTTGTAGGGTGGCCGCAGCCAACCCGGCAATGTGGGCGAGAATCCGCTCCATTTCATAGAGCAACTGCAGCGATCCTTGCACGTGACTTGTGTCGGCAAGCGGATGCGCGAACGCAAACCGCGGCAGGCGGGCAAGATCCTCGTTCAGCTTGGGATTGTACTTCATCGTGCAGCTGCCCAACGGATATATCCCATCGTCGATCCCGTAGTTGAGCTTGGAAAGATGCGTGTAGTGGCGCACCACTTCCGGCTCGGGCACGTTGGGAATACGGGGAGCAACCTTGCGTTTCAAGTCAGGCGGAATCAACTCCGCGGTAGCATGCGGTACGTCCACGGGCGGGAACAATCCGCCGACACGTTCGTGGCTCTTGCGGTCAAAGATCGTGGTTATCATTGTAGCGCCTCCAGTCGGTTGGCCAACCGATCGAGCTGAGCACGCGTCCGTTTCTCGGTGACAGCGAACGCAATCGCATTATTCACTCCCAATGACGCGAGAATGCGGGGATCGGCAACCTCGATTCCATCCTCCCGCAAAGCCGATCGCACTGCACGGGGATCGCCGGGGACACGGATTACAAACTCATTGAAGAACGGCGCGGAGAACGCGAGCTCGTATCCCGGGATTGCGGCAATGCGCGCCGCGAGGTAATGCGCCTTTTCCATATTCAATTGCGCCACTTCCCGCAGCCCGTCCGCACCGAGGGCAGCGAGGTACACAGTAGCGGTAAGGGCGGATAACTGTGCATTGGTACAGATGTTTGAGGTGGCGCGGGCGCGGCGGATGTGCTGTTCGCGCGTTTGCATCGTCATTGTGTACCCCACGTTCCCGGCAGCGTCAACCGTACGCCCAACGAGCCGTCCCGGCATCTTTCGGATATAACGCATCCGCGTTGCAAATAGCCCCAGCCCAGGGCCACCGAACGACATGGGAATCCCCAACGGCTGCCCCTCTCCCGTCACGATATCGGCACCAAACTCACCCGGCGGAGCGATGACTCCCATTGAAAGCGGATTTGCCGATACGATCAGGAACGCATCGCCGATGGCGTCCTTCAGTCCGGCAAGGTCTTCAAGTACCCCAAATGCGTTCGGGGTTTGGACGATCACCCCAGATAGCCCCGACGGAATCGCGGCCCGATCGATACGCCCATCGGCAGTGTACGGCACTTCCACAACATCGATTCCCGCTGCCCATGTGTAGGTGTCAACCACGCGGCGATGGTGGGGAAAAACAGTGCGCGCGATTCCAATTTTCCCGGCGCCGACAACCCGCTCCGCCATCAGCGCGGCCTCAGCGAGCGCCGTCCCACCGTCGTACATCGACGCATTCGCCACCTCCATTCCGAACAACTCACACACCATCGTCTGAAACTCGAACATCGCCGCCAGAGTGCCTTGGCTTACCTCGGGTTGATACGGGGTGTACGCGGTGTAGAACTCGGACCGCGAAATTACGTGCCCAACCACGCTCGGGATATAGTGATCGTACATGCCGCCACCGATAAATGGGATCACCGCATGTGGATCCGCGTTGCGCAATGACAGTTCCTCAACCGCGTCTCGGACCTCGAGCTCACTCTTCTCCGCCATCCCCAGCGGGCGGTAGCGGTCCTTCACCTCTGATGGGATATCGACAAACAGGTCATCGATCGAATTAACCCCAATCGCCGCCAGCATCGCACGGCGATCAGCAGCGGTGTTAACAATATAGCGCATTGCGGGTCACTCCGCGGCGATAAGCTTTTCGTACGCAGCGGCATCGAGGAGGGAATCGATTTCCTTCGGATCATCGGGTTTAATCATGGCGATCCATCCCTCTCCGTGCGGATCCTTATTGATCGTTTCCGGTGCCGCTTCCAACGCCGTGTTTACGGCAGTCACTTCTCCCGACACCGGCGCGTATACGTCGCTCACCGACTTTACCGACTCTACCGTAGCTACGGTATCGCCCCGGTTGACCTTTGTCCCCACCGCCGGCAGCTCGGCGAACACGATATCGCCCAGTTGTTGCTGCGCGTAATCCGTGATCCCCATCTTAATCTGATCGCCTTCAACGTGAATCCACTCATGTTGTTCCGTGTAACGATAATCGGTTGGATAGGCCATTCTCCCTCCTCCGGTTAAATGTGGTCGGCGCGATTATACGCATTCCGCATGGGCACAAACAACGAATTTTAAAACGGCGGCCCTTCCTGGCTGGTAAGCGGGTAGAAGCTCGCGTACGCCTTGTGAAACGCAACTTTAAATTTGCCGAGCGGGCCGTTACGCTGCTTGGCAATTATGATTTCCGCTTCGCTGCCGGCGCCACGGGCGTTCTGAGTGGTGGTGTCCTCGGGCTCGTCGTAGTAATCCTTGCGATAGATAAAGATCACGAGGTCAGCATCCTGCTCGATCGCCCCGCTTTCCCGGAGGTCGGCAAGCTGTGGCCGTTTTGACTCGCGCCGCTCCACCGCGCGGTTGAGCTGCGACACCGCGATGACGGGAATGTTCAACTCACGCGCCAGTTTTTTAAGTGACCGTGAGATGTGCGCAATCTCCTGCTCGCGTACGTCGCTCTTGATCACACCTTCGATCAACTGGAGATAATCGACAATCAGCATGTCAAGACCGTGCTGCGCCGCCATCCGGCGCGCCTTGGCGCGAATCTCAAGGATGGAAATACCTGGGGTATCATCGACAATAATCTTTGCTTTCTGGAATTTGCTCGCAGCATTGGCAATATCCCGCCACTTGGCGATCGGCACATACCCACCGCGCAGCCGGTGCAGGCTCACCTGTGCCTCCCCGCACAGCAGCCGTTCCAACACCTGTTCCTTACTCATCTCGAGTGAGAAGATTCCTACCACCCCGTTCTCGCGGATAGCGACGTGGCGGGACAGGGCGAGTGCCAAGCTCGATTTTCCCGTGCCCGGTCGGCCCGCGAGCACGATGAGGTCGGATGGCTGCAACCCGGACGTCATCTCATCGAATTTCGGGAATCCGGTGGACAGCCCAGTGATGGTGTGCCGTTCCGGATCACGGTGGAGCTCTTCAAGCTTGTCGATATGCTCGTACAGGTACTGGCTTATGAGGTAATAATCCGTCGTCGCATCCCGGCGGGAAATGTCAAAGATGATTGATTCCGCTTTATCCAATACCTCATCCGTATCGCGACGTTCCTCATATCCGAGCTCGAGGATGCGCCCGCCGGCATCAATCAAGGCACGCAGGGTCGCCTTTTTCCGCACAATCTCGGTGTAATACTCCAAGCTTGCTGTCGTCGTCACGCGGTCGAGGAGCTCATTTAGATAGATGCGCCCTCCCGCCTTGTCCATCTCGCCCCGTTCCTCAAGGCGATTGGCAACTGCGACGATATCCGCTGGCTCACCACGATCGAACAGCTCGCGGATGACGCGGAAGATCACGCGGTGGCTACGGCGATAAAAATGCTCCGGGCGCAGGCGTTCGAGTATGATGGGAACCGTGCCCTCCGGTTCAAGCAGGGCGGAACCGAGGACGATCTGCTCTGCTTCTATGTTTTTGGGGACATCTCTGGTCACCGTGCCCTCACGAGAAAAAGATTCTGAGTCCTGCACCACCCTCACCTCCATTCCATTATATGGCGTGCCGCCAGGAGGAACAAACACAAAAAAGCGAGACCGAATCCGCTTTCTCGAGACCGGACGTTGGATTGCGGAAACCTTCCCTGTTTGCTATACTTCGGTGATCTAAAAACAAAATCACGGGAGGGTGATGTGGAAGTTCTAACAATGAAGGAACTGCTGGAGACTGGAGTCCACTTCGGTCACCGCACGCGCAAATGGAACCCCAAGATGGCTCGTTACATCTTCACTGAACGGAAAGGGATTCACATAATCGATCTCGAACAGACGGTGGAGATGTTCAAACGAGCGTACTTCTTTGTTCGTGACCGGGTCGCGCAGGGGGCGGAAATTATGTTCGTCGGCACAAAGAAGCAAGTGCAGACGACAATCGCGGAAGAGGCGCTACGCTGTGGCGCTCATTACGTCAACCGGCGGTGGCTCGGGGGCACGCTGACCAATTTCGCCACCATCAAAAAGAGCATCGAGCGCATGAAGGAACTCGAACGGATGATCGAGGACGGAACAATCGATCACTTCCCCAACAAAGAAGCGAACCGCCTGCGCCGCGAGCTCGCCAAGTTGGTGCGCAACCTCGACGGGTTACGCCATCTGGAGCGCGTTCCGGATATTATTTATGTCATTGATCCGGACCTGGAAGCAAACGCCGTCCATGAAGCGAACATCATGAAGATACCGGTGATCGCGATCGTCGATACGAACTGTGACCCCGATCCAATCGATTTCCCCATCCCGGGAAACGACGACGCGATCAAAGCGACCCGGCTGATCACTTCTCGTATCGCCGATGCCGTGCTGGAAGGCCGCGAAGGGCGACAAGAGATGGAGGAAGCCGCTGCTGCTCCGGCGGAGCCCGAGGCGGAACCCACCGTAGAAGCAGTATCGGAGGTACCACCAGCCGAGGAAGCGCCAGCGCGAGAAGAGACCGCCATTCCGGTGGAAGAACCACTCACAACCGAGATCGCAGTCGATGACGAAACCGCGGCGGAGGCAACTACAGAGCCCGAATCGGAGGCTCCGGTGGTAGAGGAACCGGCAGCGGAAACAGTGGATGAAGAACCACAACCAGTTAAGGAAGGACCCGAGGATGACCACGATAACGAGTGAAGACGTAAAAAAACTGCGCGATGAGACCGGCGTCGGGATCATGGATTGCAAGCGTGCTTTGACCAAGGCGAACGGTGACATGGAAGCGGCAAAGAAAATTCTGCGCGAGGAAGGGCGCGAGCTCCTCGCCCACAAAGGGCGTGAGGCAAACGAGGGGCGGGTTGAAGCGTACGTCCACCACTCCGGCAAGGTGGGAGTGCTGGTCGAGGTGGCGAGTAACACCGACTTCACCGCAAACAGCGCCGACTTCCATGAGTTTATCCGCGATATCGCCATGCACATCGCCGCTGCCAAGCCGCGTTACATCGCACCGGAGGATGTCCCGGAATCCGACCTGGAAGCGGAACGCGAGATCTACCGCAAGCAAGCGGAAAAAGAAGGCAAACCCGCTCAGGTGGCGGAGAAAATCGTCGCTGGGCGGATCAAGAAGTTCTACACCGAGGCATGCCTGATGAAGCAGCCGTTCGTCAAAGATCCTGCTCGCACAATCGAGGATTTGCTCGCGGAACTGCGGCAAAAGACGGGCGAGAACATCTCGGTAAAGCGGTTCGCCCGCTTCGAAATCGGAGAGGATACGTAAAAATGACACTCACCCGCCTCCTCCTCAAACTGAGCGGCGAGGCGTTAGCAGGAAGCAGCGATCCGTTTTCCCCGGGCGAGATTCAGAAACTCGTCCGGGTTTTGTCTGCTGCATCAACCCTTGAGCTCGCGATTGTCGTCGGCGGTGGAAACATTCTCCGTGGGGCGCGGAGCGGGTGGCTCGATCGGGTCGATGCCGACGAAGTTGGGATGCTCGCCACCGTGTTGAACGGCCTTGTCCTCCGCGACTACCTGGAACGGACCGGCCGGGCAGCGATCGTGCAATCCGCGATAGCAACCCAGTTCACCGAACCGGTCGATCCCCGCCGAGCGCGGCAGGCGCTGGCCGCGGGTACGGTTGTCATATTCACCGGTGGGACAGGCAACCCTCTTGTCACCACCGATACCGCCGCCGCGATCCGGGCGGTATCAGTGCGAGCGGAACTCCTCGCGAAGGCGTCAAACGTACCGGGGGTGTTTACTGCTGATCCCAACACCGGGACGGACGCCCAGTTGATCCCCGAGCTTTCCTACGACGAATTCCTGAAACGGCGCTACGGAGTGATGGACCTCGCTGCAGTGGAGATCTGCAAGGAACACAACCTCCCAATCGCCGTGTTCGATTTTGCCGACCAGGACGCCATCGTCAAGCTTGCCGCCGGCGACCGGGTGGGAACGCTCATCCATTAGACCTGGAGCCAGCGCAGCATCTCCCCAAATCGGCGTGTTACCTCGCGGTCCAGTTCCGGCGGCACGCCGGTTGCATACACGCTGCGGGCGGCGGCACGTGCCTGTTTCATGAGATCGATATCCCGGATCAAATCAACAGCGTGCAGACTGCTCAAGAACCCATGTTGTTTCGTTCCCAGCAGATCGCCGGGGCCGCGGATCAACAAATCCTCCTCAGCGATGCGGAACCCGTCCCGATGCGTGGCAAACGCAGTGAGGCGGCGCTTTGCCTCGTCGGTCTTCGCATCCCCGACCGCGAAGCAGATCGCCCGTTGTCCGCTTCGTCCAATTCTCCCGCGCAGTTGATGAAGTTGGGACAGGCCGAACCGCTCCGCGTGCTCAATCACCATAAAATCGGCGTCGGGGACGTCAATTCCCACTTCGATCACCGTCGTTGCCACCAATAACCGCACCTTTCCCGACCGGAAGTCATTCATCACGTGGTGCTTGTCATCGCTGCCCATGCGGCCGTGCACAAGCCCGACCCCATATTTGGGGAACCGCGCCCGCAGCTCATCCGCGGTCTGCACCGCTGCATTCAGGTCGAGCTTTTCCGATTCCTCCACGAGCGGAAGCACGACGAATCCCTTGCCCCCGTCAGCGAGGAGTTTCCCCACCTCGGAATAGACCTCGTCCCGTCGCGTTCCCGCCACCCACACCGTGCGCGTCTGTGGCGTTCCATACGGCAGTGAGTCGATCACCGACACCTCGAACTCCCCGTACAGGGTGAGGGCGATCGTGCGTGGAATCGGAGTAGCGCTCATAACCAACAGATCCACATCTTTCCCCTTCTCCTCGATCGTCGCCCGCTGCACCACTCCAAATCGGTGTTGTTCGTCGATCACGACAAACCCAAGGTTGGAAAATTCCACGTCTTTTTGGATGAGGGCATGCGTTCCGACAACGAGGCCAATTTTCCCCGCGGCAAGCCTGCCCTTCAGATCGGCCTTATCCTTGGTGGACGCGGTGAGAAGCGCCACCCGCACCGGCAGCCCGGAAAACAGTTCCTGGATGCGGCGAGCGTGCTGCTCGGCGAGGATCTCAGTTGGCGCCATGAACGCCGTCTGATATCCGGCCTCGATCGCGTACAACATCGCAGTCAGGGCGACAATCGTCTTTCCCGCCCCGACATCGCCTTGCAGCAGCCGCATCATCCGCCGCGGGGCGCGCAGGTCGGCGACAATCTCCCGCAGTGCCGCGATCTGGGCCGGAGTGAGACGAAACGGCAGGCTCGCTAGGAATGACACAGCAAGATTTTCACCATCAGCGTGCGCTGTCCCGGCGTTCGGCGCCGCGGCGGACAGCAGCCCAAGCTGGAGCAGGAACAGTTCCTCGTACGCCAGGCTACGGCGGGCGTGGGCGAACGCGTCTTCATCGGGTGGAAAATGGATCGTCCGCACCGCCGTCCGCTTAGGCATCAGGTGTGCGTGCGATCTGATCTCCTCGGGAAGAACGTCGGGAAGCGCGTCGGCGTACACTTCGAGGTTGCGGGCAATGATCCCGCGAATCAGCCGATCGCTCGCCCCTTCAGTCGCCGGATAGATCGGAACAAGCCGCCCTGTCTCCATTCCCGTACCAGCCGGCTCCCATACCGGGGTTCGCATCTGGAGCTCCCCATAGCTTCTCTCCACTTTCCCGTACACATCGATCGTCTCGCCGCGCCGGAGCTGCTCCGCCACCCACGGCTGGTTGAACCACACCGCGTATAGAAATCCGGTGCCATCTCCGATCGCTGCTTTCACCACCTGCATCCGCGGGTTAATCCTGATCTGCGACACGGCGGCAATCTCTCCCCGAACGCACACCGTTTCGCCAGGGCGGAGGTCTCCAATCCGTTTAAACGTACGCCGATCTTCCAGCCGCCACGGCAGGTAAAGGAGCAAATCTTCGATCGTCGTGATCCCCAGCTTTTTCAGGAATTTCGTGCGTTTACTCCCCACGCCAACGGCCTCACTCACCGGGCGTAGTAATGCATCTGGCGACGGTGGTGGCGGGGCCCCGTCGCGGAAATATGACAACAGCCGTTCCACTGCTTTTACCCGCGCAAAGTGCGGTGCCGCCTGATATCCAGCAACGATGGTATGCGCCGCGGGTGGCAGATTGCGGCGCACGAACTCCTCCAACCCGCCCATTACCGCGTCGTCCTGATAGCCGTGTGCACGCTCCAACGCCAGGATTTTCTCCGTCGTCTCCCGGATACCGGGATCAATTTGTGGGCTCATGTTCCCTACTTTATAATCAAGCGCTATGGCGGACAAGGAAATTTCGACGGATATTGTGACCTACGGCGATCCCGATGCTCCGGTGCTACGCCGCGTGGCGGCCCCGGTGGAGAACATCGACTCCGAGGTCAATCGGATTGCCGAAGCGATGGTGGCAGCGATGCTGCGTGCCAATGGCCTTGGACTCGCGGCACCCCAGATCGGTGTTTCCAAGCGAATCATCGCTCTCGACATCGATGGCGATTTTCACATCCTGATCAACCCGGAGATCATTGAGCTATCCGACGACGCCGAGGAAGCAACCGAGGGCTGCCTGAGCGTTCCCGGCGTCGACGCACTCGTCTCGCGGCGCGCGCACGCCGCGGTGCGTGGATACACGCTCGACGAGCGCGAGATCACCATCGAACGGGAGGGACTGATGGCGCGCGCAATTCAACACGAAATTGACCATCTAAACGGCGTTCTGTTCATCGATTATCTCAGTCCGGCCAAGCGCCGATTCCTGCTCAAGGAATACGCACG
>CAZILO010000017.1:0-14761 GCA_964540085.1 uncultured Thermotogae bacterium | reverse complement strand
CGGTGATCGACCTCGTCGGCGGGATTGCAGACCTGCAGGCACGACGGATCCGGGCGATCGGCGACCCACGCGCCCGCTTTTCCGAGGACTACCTGCGCATGCTGCGCACAGTCCGGTTCGCGTGCCAGATCGGGGGCGAGATCGATCCCGCCACCGCGGCGGCGATCGCGGAAAACGCACCTCACATCACCGCAATCTCATGGGAGCGGATCCGCGATGAGCTGTTCCGCCTTCTGAAAACCGATCGAGCGGCACGCGGGCTGGAACTACTCGACCAATTTGGACTCCTTCCCCACATCCTTCCCGAGATCGAGGCGCTCAAGGGGACCCCGCAGCCGGAGGAATACCATCCCGAGGGAGACGTGTACGTGCACACGATCATGGCCGTGCGGGTCGCCGACGGGTTCGTGCACGATCCGCTTGTTAAGCTCGCCGTCCTCCTGCACGACATCGGCAAACCGCAGGCACTCGTCCACAGCGGCGGAACCCACATGGGGGGACACGAGGCAATCGGGGAGAAAATGGCAAAGCGGATTGGGACTCGTCTTCGCCTCAGCCGCGCTGACCTCTCCCGTCTCGCCTACCTCGTCAAAAATCACATGCGGATCGCGGCGTTTCCGCGGATGGGACGCGGCAAACAGGTTAGATTTTTGACAACTGGGGAAATAGAGGGAGAACCATCCCTGCGCCGCCGTTACCCGCTGTTCTTCGACCTCCTCCAGGTGCTGATCGCTGACTCCGAGGCGAGCGCCCACCACGCTGCAGGGTGGGCACCGGTGTTGCAGGAGACCATCCGTGTTCTCGAACACAGCGCGCACGTCGGCAATCTCAACCGAGCACGAAAATTGATCGACGGCCACACCCTGATCGACCTCGGGCTCAAACCGGGGCCGATGCTAGGGGAAGTCTTGAATGCCATCCACGATCGCATCCTCGCCGGCGAGATCACGACCCGGGATGAGGCAATCGCCGCCGCCCGCGCCATGATCGCCGCAGCGGAACAAGGCCACACGTCCACGGGACATCCGCGCTAGCAGGCACGTCCCATCCGGCCTACACTGAGCCCGTAAAATTCATCCGCAACGAAAGGCGGGAACATCTATGGGAACACCACTTAACATCAGCTCTGATCTCTCGTTGGATCTCGAGGACGTGATCGGTCAGTGCATCGCCATCCTCGGAATCCGCGGCTCGGGCAAATCGAACACCGCCGGGGTGATCTTCGAAGAACTGCTCAAGCATAATTATCCATTGTCGATCGTCGATATCGACGGTGAATACTTCGGGCTCAAGGAAAAGTTCGAGGTGCTTGTCGTCGGCACCGGCGATGGGGTGGAGATCGAGGTCGATGTCGACTGCGCCGAGGAGATCGCCGAGATCAGCATGGAGAAGAACGTACCGGTGGTCCTCGACCTGTCCGGATTCCTGTCCGAGGAGCGCAACGCGTTTCTGCAGGAGTATTTAACCGCGCTGTGGAACCTGGCCGGCAAGCTGCGCCGCCCGTACATCGTCGGGATCGAGGAGGCGCACGAGTTTATCCCCCAGGGGACGAAGACCGAGCTCAAGGAGCTGATTGCCCGCATCGCCCTGCGGGGACGCAAACGCGGGCTCGGAGCAATCATCGTCTCCCAGCGGTCGGCAAAGGTGGAGAAGGACGTCCTGTCTCAAGCCGGCATTCTGTTCCTGCACCGCGTCGTGCACGAAGCGGACATGCGCGTCTACTCCGAGATCCTCCCGTGGCGCAAGAGCGAGGTAAAGGAATTGATCACCTCGCTGGAAACCGGCGACTGCGTGTACGTCAATGGCGACACCGTGCTGCCGATCTACGTGCGTGAGCGGGAAACGTTCCACGCCGGCTTCACCCCGTCGCTCGAGGTGGTGGTCACCCCGCAGCTCAAGCAAGTGAGCCAATCGATCATTGAGGCAATTGAACGTGCCAAACAGGGTAAGGGCAAGAAGACACGGCTCGACACACTTAAGGATAAGATCACTCGGCTGGAGGCAACGCTCGCCGAGCGCGACAAGAAGATCGCGCAACTGGAGGAAATCGCCCACACCCTCGGATACATCAAAGTCGAGGTCCCGCCACCGTCGTTGCCCGACGTGCAACAAATTTCCAAGGCAATCGTCCATTCCGTCGAGTCGCCGGCGGACGTGCGTCCGGCACGGACACCCGCACCGCACCCAATTGATCGATCCGACCACGAGAATGTCGATCCCACCGCGGTGATCGACATCGACCAAGCGCCACCACCAGGAGATGGCCGCCTCCCCGCCGCGGTGGTACGCCACATCGACCGCATCGCAGCCCGGGTGGCACACCGGGGGCTGCTCGAACGCCGCATCCTCGCGTTCCTGGTAGCGCACGCTCCGCTCGCCTATTCCACCGAGCAAATTGCAGCGTGGACCGACTGCGCCCACGGAGTAATCGAGAACTCGCCGCCGCGGGAATTCTTGGAGATGGGCCTGCTGGTGCGCGAGCGACGCACGAGTGGCACCCACTATCGCAGCAACCTGAAGGCGTTCGTGTCCCGCGAATTCGGGTTGTACCAACCGGACATCGGCCCGCGCGAGCTGCACGCAATCATACAACTACTGCGCACACGCATCCTCAGTCTCGGTGATGGCGCATTAATTGCATCATAAAAATCTATATCTAGAATTATTATCTTGTCCTTTCCCTATTGACCGATCCTCTGTTTTCTGCTAAACTAGGAAACGGAAAAAGGAGGGGGCATGAAGGTAAAGATCGTTGAACGACACGCGGGTTCAAGCGATACCCTGCGCAACTACGTGCTCGAAAAGACGAACAACCTCGAGCGTTACTTCGACCGAATCGTGAGTGTTGACGTGGTTCTCGCGGTGGAAAAGGAAAGACACGTCGCCGACATGCACGCGCATCTGGTAAATCGCAAGGTACTAACAGCGCGCGAGGAATCCCCCGACATGTACACGTCAATCGACCGTGCTATCGACAAGCTGAAGCGCCAACTCGTCAAGTACAAGGATCAACTCACTGATGTTAAGGACAAAGGGGATCGGAACGCAGCCGCTGCTGACGTGGATACCGATCACCGCGAGATCGTGCGCACGGACACGTACTTTCCCAAACCGATGACCCCGGAAGAGGCAGCACTACAACTGGACGCGATCGATAAGGATTTTCTCGTGTTCATAAACGCGGAGACAGACGAAGTAAACATCATCTACCACCGACACGACGGCAACTACGGCCTGATCGAACCGCGGCGGTAGGAGCGGACGGTGGCGCGGGCGCTCGCTTTATTCTCCGGTAGCCGGGCAAGTCGAGTGGCAACACGGCTGGTGGCCGCTGCCCCCGGAGTTGATGAGCTCCATCTCCTCCATTTCCGCTCCCCGTTTTCCCGGGAAGATGCGCCGCTGCGTGAGCTCATCAAGGCGGAGTGGCCCGGGGTAAGCTTCCGCACCCAATCGCTCAAAAAGGAATACCGCCGCATCGCCAATATTCCTCCGCAAGGCCGATTCTCCCTCACCCGCAGCTGTCTGAGCTGCCGCACGATCATTCTATCCCGTGCTATTCGCTATATGGAGCGGATCCATGCCGACTTCATCGTCACCGGGGAAATTGTGGGGAAGAGCGGCCTTACACAGAAGGATTTGCTCCGCATCGATGAGACGTTGGGGATCACCGGAATCGTCCTTCGTCCACTGTCAGCGCGGCTCTTGCCGGAAACGCATGCTGAACAAATGGGGTGGGTCGATCGCAATCTGTTGCTTGGGCTGGAGCAACCGGATTCAGACTACCTGAACCAATTGGCATCCCAGCTTGGACTGATTCCCGAGATCGACTGGTTCGACTCCGTGCATCGGTGCAAACTCACGTTCCCCGGATTCGGCTCGCGGTTAGAGAATCTGCTAACTGAGGATGCATTCACGATGAACTCGCTCCGGCTGCTCGATTTTCGCCTCTATTACAAGCGCCCCCCCGACGTTAAAATTGTCCTCGCCGCTGACGAAGAGGAAAAACGGGCACTGCAGAACTTCTTCCTCCCCCAGGATTTACGCGTTTACCTCCCCACCTACCGCGGCCCGATGACGCTCGTCCGCACCGATTGGGCAGCAAAGACAGCCGCGCAAGTGCACGAGATTATCACGCTCGCCGGCCGAATAACCGCCACTCACAGCAATGCTCCATCCCACGCGAGCGTACAGGTAAACTATCGGTTTGAGCAGGACGATGAGACGCTACAAATGAACGTTCCGCCGTTCCCGTCTCCGGAGGAGATCAAGCACCACTGCATCGTCCACCACCTCGAATCACCACAGGAGACGGTATCTTCCTACCTGTTCTGACGGATTCCGCGGCCGACAAGCGCAGCCACCACTTCGTCCAGTTCCAGCGCATGCGACCCTTTAACGAGCAGGACATTATCCCTCCCTGTGAGATCGTGCCGAATCCGGGCTGGCAGATCCACGCGGGGCACAATGTTGATCCGCCCCGGGGCACGTGCCGCCATTTCCCGGGCGACCTGACACGGCATCTCCCCCACTGGGTAAATCGGCGCGGCGCCAACCGCAACTGCCAACTCCATAATCTCACGGTGGTAACCGAGCGCGGTTTTCCCCAATTCGCGCATCTCTCCGAACACGAACGCCTTGCGCCGCCCGGGAAACTCCGCGAGCGTATGCAGAGCAGCGGTGGTAGAGTCGGGATTGGCGTTGTAGGTGTCATCGATAATGTACCCAAACTGGACGGGAACAATATTGAGCCGGTGCGGCGGCGGGGGAAACGTCCTGATCCGTGCCTCGATATCCGCAGGGGCAACACCAAGCCGTAACGCAGTTGCGACCGCGAGCAGGATGTTCGTCGCGTTGTGACGGCCGAGGAGCCGGGTCTCAAGGCGGAGGCGGTCCGTCGCAATGATGAGGGCGGGCACAGTTTGCATGATCCGCCCCCGGAACACACCGGTATCCACACCCACGGTGACAACATCGCCGGACCAGGCGGCGGCACGCGCCGCCAACGGCGGGGAATCAGCGTTGACAACCACCGTCCCGTCATGAGGAAGCGCATCCACCAGTGCCCACTTCTCCGTCGCCACCGCGTCCACGGTTTCAAACCCAGCGAGGTGGCCCCGTCCGACCATGGTCACAATTGCGACATCGGGCCGCAGTAGGTGAGCAAGCGGCGCAATTTCCCCGGGAGCGCTCGCTCCGAGCTCGAAGATTCCGTACCGCACCGTCCGCGCCATCGCCGACAGCGCGATTGGAATCCCAATCGCCGTATTGTACGAGTGCGGGGCCACGTATGCGGCGCCAGCGAGGAGATGACCAAGGAGGTGCTTTGTCGTCGTTTTCCCGCACGTGCCCGTGATCCCAATGACCGTTCCGGGCAGTGTATCCCGCCACGCGGCGGCAATGCGGGTAAGAGCAGCAGTAGTATTGTCGACCACGATCAGGTTGTACGCGGTCTTCGGAGCGGAATCCACATGAGACACGAGTGCCCCACACGCGCCGCGAGCGAATGCTGACGCTAGATACGCGTGCCCGTCCGTCCGCGCCCCTTTGATGGCAACAAATAGGTCACCGGGCTGCACAAGCCGTGAGTCGTGGATCAATCGTGTCGGCGTCGCCGCTCGTGCCCGGACCACACGCCCGCCAACGATGCGAGCGCACTCGGCCACGCTGAACATTACTTCTTTTTCGCCGTCGTCTTGCTCGGGGTCTGGGGCGTTTCCCCACCGGCCGCCGGTGCCTCCAGAAACGCCTGGGCCGCGCGGATATCGTACAGAAAATAGCCGGTGAACTGTTTGCGTACCTTAGCCACCCCTTGCAGCGCATTCGTATACGGAGAATACGGGTTAGGTGCGAATAATTCGACGGTAAGGGTGTCGTAGCTGGGCAGGTCCTCAATCGCAGTGATCAAATCATTCAAACTATGAAATTCACGTGGTTGTTCACCACTTGTCAACGGCCGCGGACCGCCGTACGCGCGCACGCTGATGTAATCGACTAAATCAGGATTGAGGTTCGATGGGATTTTCAACTCGCCGGTAATTGTCTGTGCCTTCCCTTGATAGGTCTGAAGATCCAGCTTGTAATGGATCGTGTCGCCAGGAGCGTATGTATCTTTGTCCAGTTCGAGATGATTGATATGAATCGCCTTGAGCTTACGCGTCACCTGCATCGATGCGGTGATACTCGTGATCTTCGGGGACTGAAAATCATTGTATTGCAACACATCGACAATGGCAGCAAGCTGCCAGGCGGGATAGACAGCAACGTCCTGGGTGCTCAGGAACAGATCGTGACGCTCGAGCGGCTTCGGCATCCCGTCTCCAAGAATTTGGTAATTAACCGTAACCGTGCCCTGTCCAATCCGGTTGAGGGCAGTATCAATCGACTGCAGGTCGCTGGCGAGAATCAATGCCCACATGATGCGCGGTTCATTGACAAGGTTGATCTGAAACGAGCGTGTGTTCGCGTTATCCGTATCGCTCACCCCGAGCGTCAAGTTGACGAGATGGGGGCTGGTCCCAATCTCCCCGCCAATTCCCGTCAGCCGGTCCGCAAGGATTGCCCCGACGGATTTGCCGAGCGTCCCAATCTTGAACGACGCATCGTACGCCTGAATCGTGTCGTAGATGTGTACGGTGGTGAGCGGAAAATCGGACGCGCCGTTGGTGAGAAACGGGTGGCCAAACCCGATGAGCGCGTCGCCGTCCCGGTAGGTGAGGGTGCCAAGAGCACCAATTGTCACGTCGCCGCTCGCCAGCGCCACCCCGATCGCACCACCGGGAACGAGTGGGCTCGTCCCCGTGCCACTGGTTGTTGTTCCACCGGCAACCGGGGCAAGGCGCAGGTTGTAAGCGGACAGTCCACAGGAGCCGAAATTGAACGTGTGCGGGATGAACTCGGTGATCAACCCCGGTGGCTCCACGCCCGGGCCATCCATCAACGCGGTCAGGGCGCGTCCGGATAATCCACTCACCACTAGCGGGGTGGAAACGGGGTAGGCGAAAATCGTATCGGGCGCAGCGGCGACAACGGCCGGATCCGGCGGCCGGGAGCACTCCCGCAGCTGCACCCCGGCGAGAACGGCATTTGGCGCGGGCGTATCCGCAACGCTGGTTTTCACTTCATTGAGCACCGGCAACATCGCATCAATCGGAGTTACGAGCCCGATCGGGGTAAGAGCCTTCGACCACGCCGCCGCTCGGCTCAACGCGCCGATTAACTTACCGTTGATGTACACCGGGCTACCGCTCATTCCCATCGCGATTCCACCCGACCGGCCGATCGCGTCCCCACTTACACGCACTACGATAAAATCATTGGCAGTGCCAGGTTCGTCGATTACTCCGATCACGTCAACATTGAATTCGCTGATTACATCGTTCGCCACCACCGTCTTCCCGATCCCGGTCATCCCGGGCTGGACCGCGCTCAACGGCATAAACTGCCCCTGACCGTAGGCAGCCCCCGCGACTATCAACGCCGCCAGTACCAATATCACCACCACGGCAACCCGCTTCACTGACAATTTACCTCCCTTTAATCCGCTTGAAGTCCAGCGAACGGCGGACGCAGTCCTCCATCCGGTGCCGGTGTCGATAGGAAGAAATTCTTGGTAAGGACGATCGCCCCTTTCGGGCAAATGTCCTGACACAGTCCGCAGAAACAACACTTACCAAGATCAACCTGGGGATAACGTTTGGGATACTTCTCCCGCAGCGCCTCCGGCGCTTCCACCATCTCGATTGCTTTGTTCGGACACACCATCGCGCACAAGCTGCACGAGATGCATTTGTCGGGGTCAAAGTGATGCTCACCGCGGTACCCGTCCGGAATCGGGATCGCTTCGTGTGGGAACCGAACGGTCATCGGCTTCGTTACCAGATTCTTCAACAGTTGCGGAATAACGTGTGGATTCATCGTCATCACCTATCCAAATCCGCCGGGCAGATGTTGAGGCTCCAATAGATCGCCGGGATATCGGCGACGCTGGCGCCAACGAACAGATGCTCCAGCACCGGGATCATGTGAAGAAAGCTCGGTCCCCGGATCTTGACGCGATACGGGCTCGTACCCCCGTTCCCCACCATCTGGATTGCCCCCTCGCCGCGCGCGATCTCGTTGCGCACGTACACTTCTCCCTCCGGAATCTCAATGCGCAAGTTGGGGCGCTTAAACTTGGGGTGGACGTAATCGCCGTCCGGCAGTCGCGCCAGTGCCTGGCGGATGATTTTGACCGATTCAGCGATTTCGGCCAATCCAACTCGGAACCGCGCGTACGCGTCCCCGTCCGTGAGCGACGGGATGTCGAAGTCGAGCTCATCGTAGATCTCGTACGGATCTTCCTTGCGCACGTCGCTTGCCATCCCCGAGCCGCGCAGAACCGGTCCGGTCGCCCCGAGCCGCAACGCATCCGCTAACCCCAGCACCCCCACTCCTTCCGTGCGCTCACGGAAGTACGGCGCCTCCATTTCCTCGATGCCAAGCATTTCATCGACCTTATCCAACGCCAGCGTAATTGCCTTCTCCGCCCCCGGTGGAAAATCGCGCCGCACGCCACCCGGGCAGATATACCCGACCGGATACACGCGTCCACCGGTGATGAGCTCAAACACGTCTAAGATGTAGTCGCGGTATCCCATGGCGAGCTTAAATCCGGTATCAAACCCCACCCCCATCGAGAACGCACCGTACCAGATCATGTGCGACTGAATCCGCGACAGCTCGGCGAGGATTACGCGGATGTATCGAGCCCGCGGGGGAATCTCGAGCCCCATCAGCTCGTCGACCGCCTCAGCGTGCACCAGATTCCAATTGAGGGATTCGAACACGCATATCCGATCGGAGAGCATCGCGTTCTGCAATGGAATACGGTACTCCATCAATTTCTCGAACCCGCGATGCAGATAGCCGGGATCGGCGCGAGCACCGACCACGCGCTCGCCGTCCACTGCCAGCTTCACCCCAAAATTACCCGATCCGGAGTGCGCTGGCCCGAAGTACAAATCATAACCGAGTTCTTTATCCTGAATTTCGCTAAACTCATCCATAGTACCCCCTCTCGCGGGCGTTATCCGCATTGAACGCGTGAGTGCGTACGTGCTCGCGCCAGTTGAAGTCCTTGCGGAACGGCGGCGGTCCGTCCCAATCTTCGAGGAACAGCGGCGCGAGATCCGGATTGCCGGGAAAATCGACCCCGAACAGCTCGTGCATTTCCCGTTCGTGAATCTGGGCGTTCTCGTGCCAGATTGGAACGACCGAATCAATGTGTGGATCGGCGCGATCGATCTTCGTCTTCAGAGTGAGAAGCTGTTTATCGCGGTACGACCATAAGTAGTAAGTAATGACGAAAATCCCGTCGTCTGGCCAGTCGGTAACCGAGATCGCGGACAAGTGCTTGAACCCGTATTCGTTGGCCGCGCGCCCGGCAGTGATAACATCCGCGGGCGTGATCTCAGCAACGAGTCGCCGCGGCCGTACCTCGTTCACCTCCACACCCACGGCAGCGGAAAGCTTGTCGAGATCCATCATGTCATCCCCTTTACGTGTTCGAAGATTTTCCCCGCCGCCTCGAACACCGCCTCGGGACGCGGTGGGCAACCGGGAACATAAATCGTCACCGGGATGTAATCCGATAATCGTTTGATCGTGTTGTACGAGTCCCAGTATGTCCCCCCGCTCATCGTGCAATTACCGAGAGCGATCACTGCCTTCGGGTCGGCCATTTGTGCGTAGATTCGCTGCGCGCGTTTAATCGACTTGTACGTCTGATATCCGGCAATAAACAGAACATCAGCGTGACGGGGAGTACCGGTGACAATCATTCCGAACCGCTCCATGTCCCAGCGCGATCCCACCACCGGGAGCAGCTCCGTGAACCCGCACGAGTTGAACCATCCCAATACCCAGATCGCCTTGATCAGACGCTTCATTCGTGTCGCTTGTACGGTCAATTGACTTCCCCCTTTTTGTGGATGCGTCCGTACGATCACAACGATTGTAGCCCGTCGCGGCGTGGAGATAAAGTCAGGATTTGTGGTCGGATCTATTCCGCCGTTCGCTCTTCTCGTATGCCTCGATGATCCGCGCAACGAGCGGATGACGGACGACATCAGACTTATCGAGGTAAACAAACGCGATCCCCTCGATACCCTGCAAAATCTTCTGGACGGCCATCAGCCCCGACTTTTCCTCAGCAAGGTCGACTTGAGTGACGTCTCCGGTGATCACCGCTTTGGAATTGAACCCGAGTCGGGTGAGAAACATCTTCATCTGGATCGAGGTTGTGTTCTGTGCCTCATCGAGAATGACGAAGCTGTTGTTGAGTGTACGGCCGCGCATGAACGCGAGCGGGGCCATCTCGATTCGGCCATGCTCGGTCAGCTTCTCGAACTCCCGCGCTGGGATCATATCGAAAATCGCGTCGTACAGCGGCCGTAGGTACGGGCTCACTTTTGCTTCGATGTCACCGGGGAGGAACCCAAGCGCCTCGCCCGCCTCCACCGCCGGCCGGGTGAGGATGATCCGTTTCACCCGCTCCGTCTTCAAGTAATCGATCGCCAGCGCCACTGCGAGGTACGTTTTCCCCGTCCCGGCTGGGCCAATGGCGAACACGATATCGTTGTTCCGGATTGCCTCGACGTAGCGGTGTTGCCCCACTGTCTTCGGCCTGATCTCCTCTCCCCAGTGAGTAACCCGCACTACATCGGACAGAACGCCGTCGACGCCGTTGTGTCCCTTCACCTGCGTGATCAGGTAGCGCACCTCAGCGAGGGTGGGAACGTGGTTGGACTCGATGACATCGAGAAGCTTCTCGAATAGCTTGCGCACTTCCTCGACATCAGCGGGAGTCCCTTCGATATGGATCGTGCCTCCACGAGCGATGATCCGAGCGGGGAAGGACTTTTCGATCTCCTTCAGATTACGGTTGAACTGACCGAGGAGCGCGGTGGATTCGGCGTTATCACGCAGGGTGATTTCAACGTGCGTCTCGTTAATCGCTCGTCACCCCTTCAAGGTAACCGGGCCGAACGGCGGTGATGCGCACTTGGACCTGGTCTCCCACCGCCATGTCTCCGACCACGTATGTATCGATGTATCCACGCGTGTATCCGCGCCACACACCGTCTTTTTTCTGTTCGATTAACACCTGTTCGTTCTTCCCCATAAACCCGGCCAACACGCGATTTTGTATCGTCCGGTATATTTCTTCCAGTTGCGCCGCGCGCGCGCGTTTAACCGGTGCCGATACCTGCTCCGGCAGCTGCGCCGCTACAGTCCCTCTGCGGGGAGAATACCGGAATATATGGAGATTTGCAAACCCTATCTCCGTGATCAGGGCACACGTATTGCGAAACGCGGTATCGTCCTCTCCCGGGAATCCGACGATTACATCCGCTCCCACTGTCGCGTCGGGGAGAAATTTGCGAATGAGTCCAATCCGTGACCGGTAAAAATCGGCGGTGTAGCCACGGTGCATCGCACGCAGAATGCGGTCGTCGCCGGATTGAAGCGGAATGTGGAAATGCGGGCACGCACGCGGGTCAGCGGCGAACGTTTGCACCAGTTCCTCCGTAATCCCATATGGGTTGATCGATGCCAGCCGTAGCCGCCGCAAATTCTTGATTTGAAGAAGCTCCCCCACCAACCGGGCGAGATTACCGTTCGGCGGATTGTACTGGGCAAGGTTGATTCCGGTAAGGACGATCTCGGGATACCCACGGGCCACAAGCGTCCGTGCCTCGGCGATCGCGGCCGGGATCGGCTTGCTCCGCGACGGACCGCGCACCTGCGTCGTGCGGCAGTACGTGCACGCGAGGTCACAGCCATCCTGGACCTTGAGAAACGCCCGCACCCGTCCGGGATGATCGCTGATGCGCTCGTCGGACAGTGGTGACAGCGGCACCTCAGGAAGCACGCCCGTTTCTCCGGCGCGGACACGGGCCACCACTTCTCGGATCCGCGGTTTCCAGTCGTTACCAGCGATAAGATCGACGCCGTCAATTTGTGACAGCCCCGCTTTCACCGCCGCACCGAGACAGCCGATGAGCACGATCTTCGCGTCCGGGCGCTCGCGCCGCAGCCGGTGAACCGCCTGGCGTGCCTTTTTATCAGCGAGCGCGGTGACGGTGCACCCGTTTACGATGTACACATCAGCGGCATCATTGGAGATACAGTAATCGCCTTCAAGCCGCGTTCGCATCATCTCGGTCTCATATTGGTTTACCCGGCATCCAAACGTGATAAATCCAACGCGGGGGCAATCGGGCATAGTCGTCTGGTCCATATCATCTGCAAGGATACCGCCTAGATCGCGGTGGTCAACCTTGCCATCGGGTGGTATTGACATTTCACCCCGGTTATGCTAGCGTCAATAAACGTAGACTCAGATGGGGGGAGGTAATGCGTAAGCAGATCTTGATCGCGGTGGGAGCCGTGGTGGTGGTGATCGGAATCGTCCTCGGCTGGTATTTTCTCACCCAACGTCACCTTGGGCACATGATCGCTCAAGGCAAGCGCACGAACATTCTCGTCCTTGGAGTGGACCACGCCGGTCAGAACCGGCGCAGCGACACGATGATTCTCATGAGTATCGCTCCGGACAAGCACGTCGTGTTATTGTCTCTGCCCCGCGACCTGCGCGTGAAATTCAACGGTGGTTTTCACAAACTAAACGCCGCTTATGCTTACGGCGGTGGCGACCTGGCTCGCCGCGTCGTGTCCGCCTTGCTCGGGGTGGAAGTGCCGTTTTACGTCGAGCTTGATTACACCGGGTTCGAGCACCTAATCGACGCTGTCGGCGGCGTGACGATCACCGTGGACGAGCCGATGGTCTACAATGATGATCGCGCCACACCACCGCTGCACATCGACATCAAACCGGGCCGGCAAAAGATGGACGGCAAAACCGCGCTCGATTATGTCCGGTTCCGCAATGACCCGGCCGGAGATCTTGGTCGCATCAACCGGCAGCAGAAATTGATCCGGGCGCTCATCGCCCAAGGGGTGCCGAACAAGAACGTAAAGACTATCCACACGCTGGTACAGACTGTTTATCCTTATCTGCATACCGATCTGTCACTCATCGATCTGTACGATCTGGCGCGCATTCTGCACGGAATCAGCCCAAACCTGATCACAATGGCTACTGTACCCACCACGCCGGTGACGATCGCCAAGGTGGATTATCTCACCCCCCAGGTGGTGGAGATGGAAGCCATGGTAGCACGGTTGCTCAAGGGGTTGGACGTCCTCACTCCTGACCAAGTCAAGGTAGCGGTGTTCAACGGCAATGGGAAACTGATGATGGCGACTGCCGTTGGAGACTACCTACGGGCACGCGGGTTTGTGATCACCCGGGTGGCAAACGCCGAATCGTTCGACTACCCACGCACGTATATCGTAACCCTGACCGACACGAAAAAGTCCGCGCTGCTCGCCGCTGCATTACCGCAACCGGTAGAGATCGTCACTCCGGACAAGTTCTCACCACACTACACCGCGCTCAAGGGACTCGTCCCGGCGGGGACGGACGCAATCGTTGTCGCCGGCAAGGGACTCACAATAGGAGGACCAACGCCCAATGGATGAGCTCGCCCTCCTGCGTACCGCCATTTCCCTAATTACCGACAAAAAAGGGGAAGATCCAGTAGTGATTGATCTGCGCGACGTATCGATCCCTACGAGCTATTTTCTCATCACATCAGGGGAAAATCCAATCCACGTCAAGGCGATCGTCTCCAATCTAATGGAGAAATTTCCACGCAAGGCGACAAACCGCGAGGGTCTCTCGGAGCGGCGGTGGGTTGTGCTTGACTACGGCGAAATCGTCGTCCACGTTTTTCTCCACGACGCACGTGCGTTCTATGATTTGGAGTCGCTATGGGCCGATCACGTCATCGACATCGACGCCAAATGATCATGCCCGCCACTGGCTGATCATTCCCGATGCATATTCTCGCCGGATTACTGCTGATTTTCATTTACGAAGTCGGGGCAGCGGTGATCCTTCCCACTCCGAGCGAGATCCCAGTTCTCGGGTACAACTACATTCCCCTTGGCTGGATCTTCTTGTTCGCCGTGCTGGGGAAAACGGTGGGGTCGTACATCGTGTTCCTCGGTGGGGCAAAGGCGAAGGACACTGCACGCTTCAACAAGTTTCTGGAACGGCACCTAACGGTGAAAAAGGTGTACACCTTAACCGAGCGGTTCGTGCGCCGCTACGGGGTGGGAGCGGTATTTATCCTGTTGAGTATCCCCGGGTTCCCGGATACGGCGTCGATCTACCTGTTCGCCGTGGTCGGTCGGCGCCCGATCGCATTTGCAATTGCATCCGGTCTGGGAACGGCGGTGCGGATGGTGATCGTTCTGTTCGCGTTCCACGGGATCCAGCGGCTCGCCGGATCATAGGTATCCCTGTTGCTTGAGCGACACAAATCCGTGTTTTGTCACAATCAAGTGATCGAGAACCTTGATCCCGAGAAGGTCTCCCGCGGCGGTAAGTCGCTTGGTGAGTCCGATGTCCTCCGGACTGGGGGCGAGGGTTCCAGATGGATGATTATGGACGAAGATCACAGCGGCAGCGCGGTCGGCAAGCGGATCGGCAAACACCTCACGGGGATGAACCTGGTTGGAATCGAGAAGCCCGACGGTCACAACGCGATTTTCGATCACTTCGTGGGCGCCGTTGAGAGACAGGCACACGAAGTACTCCTGGCGCTTGTCCCGGATCTCATGCACAAACGGGAGAACGTCATCGGCGGAGGTA
>CAZILO010000016.1:0-14988 GCA_964540085.1 uncultured Thermotogae bacterium | reverse complement strand
GCCCACCACCGGCGCCTACGACGACCTGAAAAAGGCGACCCAACTTGCCAAACGGATGGTCGTCGAATACGGGATGAGCGATAAGCTTGGGCCGATCAGCCTGGCGCGCGAACACGTGAACGTGTTCCTCGGCGAGGAGATTGTGAAGAGTGATGAGCACTCAGAAGAGCTGTCTGCGCTCGTTGATTCCGAGATCCGCGGGCTCATTACCCGTACCTACGACAAGGCGAAACAACTGCTTGCTGAACACAGATCCGTCCTCGACCGATTGGCGCACGCCCTGTTGGATAAAGAGGTCCTCGCCGGCAAGGAACTCGATGATCTGTTCGCGTCCCTGGTCCCGTCGCCGGCGGCGTGATGCCCCGCGTTGTCATCCTCGGGTCGACCGGCTCGATCGGCACACAGACAATTGATGTAATCGCCCGCCTTAACCGCGTCGGGTACGACTTTGAAATTGTCGGGCTCGGAGCCGGCCACAACATCGAGCGGCTCAGTCAACAGATTGAAGCCGTCCGTCCGCGTGTGGCGTGTGTTGCCGAGGAAGCTGGCCGTGACGAGCTTGCACACCGGTTCCCCGACCTCGAGATCAGGGTTGGGGAAGAAGGGCTAATTTCGCTTGTCAACAGGGACGATGTCGATATTGCGGTAAATGCTCTTGTTGGGGCAATCGGGCTTCCTCCTACCCTGGCGGCGCTCGAACGCGGGCGCACCGTTGCCCTTGCCAACAAGGAGAGCCTCGTAGTGGGGGGCGAACTGGTCAAAGCCACACTCGCTGATTACGGTGGCACGATTGTCCCGATCGACTCCGAGCACAGCGCGCTCCTACAGGCACTGTCCGCCGGAACTCGTGATGAAGTGCGGCGGTTGATCATCACCGCGTCAGGAGGGCCATTTCTGCGTACACCACTTGATCAACTCGAGCACGTCCGCCCGAAGGACGCGCTTCATCATCCCAACTGGAGCATGGGGGCACGGATCACGATCGACTCGGCGACGATGGTGAACAAGGCGTTCGAAGTGATCGAGGCTCATTACCTGTTTAGGATTCCGTACGATCGCATCGAGCCGGTCATCCACCCGACGTCGGTTGTACACTCGTTGGTTGAGTACCGCGATGGATCGGTGATCGCCCAACTTGCCCCTCCGGACATGCGGATCCCGATTCAGTATGCCCTTGTCTATCCCCGCCGACCGGACACCGAATTGCCACGACTCGACCTCACCGCGGTGGGGCCGCTTGAATTTGAGCCACTCGATCACGCGCGCTATCCCGCGTTTGACGCCGTCCTGTTCGCGGCGGAACGCGGCGGAACGGCACCGGCAGTGGCCAACGCTGCCGACGAGGTTTTGGTGCAGCGATTCCTCGCAGGCGAGATTCCGTTCACTGCGATTGCCCGTGGGATCGCCGCCGCACTCGCCGAGTGGACGAATGACGCTCCGCTCACGCTTGATGCCGTTCGCGCCGCCGATCGCTGGGCACGTACGATTGCCCGCGAATACACACCGTGATTGAGTGCGGCGCCGGTGAGCTAATTGACACCGGTACGGGCGAAATGTTAGTCTACATAACGAACACGCGGTGGCGGTACGGGCGGACTCGTGTCGCCGGGACTAACAGTGGTTACAAGGAGAGGCATGGATACACGCAGGATTATGCAACTTGCGCTCGAACTGGCCGGACTGGATGAGATTCCCGCGGACAGCGCAATCTATCAGCCGGGGGAGGACATCGAACGAGTAATAATTGGGATCGATATCGATACCACCGAGCTTATCCTCGCCGAGGCGGAGGGGTACGACCTTGCGATCTCGCACCATCCGATGGGGGGCACGGCGCTCATCAACTTTCATCGTGTGTTCGCGCGCCATATCGACCTGTTAGTAACCGCAGGCGTACCCCGTGATGCAGCGGAACAGGCGGTTCTCCCAATGATGGAAGAACAACGGATCGCGCACGCAATGCGCAATTACGACCGCGCCCCGTCGATCGCCCGGCTGATCGACATGCCGTACATGAACATCCACACCCCGCTCGATGAGATCGGACGCCGGCGGATGGCGGACGCGTGCGCCACACTTGCTCCCACGAACACGGTGGCCGATCTGATCGAACACTTTCGCGCCGTGTTCGGGGAATTCCGCCACGCGTTGACGGCGATTGAACCGGTGGTGGGAGCGTTGGGGAACCAACTCGGTCGCATCGCTGTCGCTCACGGCGCCGGCACGAACGGCGGCTATCCGGTGGCGAAGGCGTACTTCACCCACGGGATCGACACGGTGATTTACATCCACTGCGCCCCGCGGGATATCATGCGGCTGCGCCAGGAGTTTCCCGACAACAACCTTGTCGTCACCGGGCACATCGCCAGCGACTCGGTGGGAATCAATCCGTTCATCGCTGCGCTTGAGGACAACGGAATGGAAGTGACCGCAATCAGCGGGATTGTTGCACCGTAATACCGATTAGTCGGCGGTGCGCGGGTCAAACCGATAGTGCTCGATCGCGTACTGTGCCGATATTCGACCGGCGCGGTAATCACGGACGATTTCCGAGTGTGGACGCGCGGTTGGATCGCCGTACCCGCCTCCGCCCGGGGTACGAATGCTGATAATCTCTCCCGGTGCGAGAACTAACGCTCCCTTGCCCGCTACACGGCGCTCGCCGCCGGCAGTGATGACGTAATCCGCGCCCGCTGTTCCGGGTTCACCGCCATTGATCCCGTACGGTCGTGTAATGCGGCGGTCGGCGAGTAGCGAAACGCGAGCGCGATGTCCGACCACACGGATGTCGCGTCTGATGCCTGCGCCACCTTGGTATCGGCCCGCTCCACCACTGTCACGGCGCAGTTCGTAGCGCTCCACCCGCAACGGATACGCGATTTCCAGCGCTTCGATCGGCGTGTTGAGCGTGTTTGTCATGTGACACTGAATGCCATCGACGCCGTCCTTGTCCGGCCGCGCCCCGAACCCGCCCCCGATCGTCTCGTACACCGTGTACGCTCGCTCGGTGCGGGGATCGATCCCTCCGATGGTGACGTTGTTCATCGTTCCCTGGCACGCGGCGATCGCGCGGTCGGGCACGGCAGCGGCAAGCGCACCGAGGAGGACGTCGACGATCCGCTGCGCCGTTTCCAGATTGCCGCCTACCACCGCCGCCGGCGGACGCGCGTTGACCACTGTACCTGGGGGTGCGATTATCTCGATCGGCCGGTAACACCCAGCATTCGGAGGAATATCAGGGGCAATGACGGCACGGATTGCGTAGTAGACCGCGGATGCAGTGACTGCGTACACCGCGTTGATTGGGCCGTCAACTTGGGGATCGCTGCCCGAGAAATCGACCATGATTGCATCACCGGCGATGCGGATACTGACCGCAATGCGGACGGGACGAGCACTGACACCGTCGTTATCCAATTGATCCGCGTATCGGTACACTCCGTCGGGAACGACAGCAATCGCCGCCCGCATCCGACGCTCCGATCGGTCCATGATCGCGTCGACTGCGGTTGTCAGCAGTTCAATGCCGTAGCGTGCGATCAATTCCGTAAATCGCCGCCGACCCGTCGCGTTGGCTGCCTGCTGTGCGCGCAGATCGCCGCGGCGCTCGTCCGGGGTGCGCACGTTGGCGGTGATAACGCTCATCAGGTCAGAATCGAGTTCCCCGCCCCGCCACAGTTTGATCGGCGGTAGGCGCAACCCCTCCTGATAGATCTCGGTGGCGTCCCCGGCCACGCTTCCCGGGCGCATTCCACCCACATCCGCGTGGTGAGCGCGGTTGACGGCAAACGCGACCACCGCACCGCCGTGGAAGATCGGGGTGAGAAACGTAATGTCAGGGAGATGAGCGCCGCCAGCGAACGGATCGTTCACCACAACTGTGTCCCCGGGCGCGAACTCGTGAAACCGAGCGAGGATGGCGCGGACCGAGAACGGCATCGCTCCCAGATGCACCGGGATCGACTCCGCTTGGGCGATCAGTCGACCAGCACGGTCAAACAGGGCGGACGAACAATCGCGGCGCTCCTTGATGTTTGGGCTGTATCCGGTGCGGATCAAATTGTGGTTCATCTCGTCGGCAACGCCAGCGAGCGCATTTTCGATGATTGTCAGCGTTACCGGATCAATGGTCATTGTGCCAACCTCGCTGATTCAACCGCGATGATCACGTTTCCCATCTGATCCACGCGCGCCGTTGCCCGCGGTGGAATGAGGATCGTGGTGTCACGTCCAGTGATTATCGCCGGTCCGGTGAGTTCCGTCCCGGAAGCGAGCGCATCGCGGGCGAACACAGGCGTGTCCGTCCACCCCGTGGCGGCGAAGTAAACCGGACGCACTTGGGGACGAGCCGGTTCTGCAGTAATCACTTCCTCAGCACGGGCAAGCTCGATCGACCCCACCTCACCGACGGCGCGCACCCGCAGATTGACGAGCTCTACTGGCTCATCCGGTGCCGAATGGCCGTACAGGACGCGGTGCTTAGTGTGAAATTGGGTAACGGCGCGAGCAAGTTGGTCCGTATCCAATGGCTGATTCGGGATTGCCACATTGACCTCGTACGACTGGCCAATGTAGCGCAGATCGAGCGAGCGTTCATACCGAATTTGGTCCGCGGTTATCCCATCTCGAGTCAGGTCTGCGTGGCCTGCGTGCACAAGCGTGGCGAACACGGCGTTGATTTCATCCAAATTACAGGCAACAACCGGCTGTACCACCGAGCGTACGTAGTCATGCGCAAGATCCGTACACAACAGACCGAGCGCGGATAACACACCGGCGGCGCGCGGCACGATCACCCGGGGAATAGCGAGGGTCATCGCCAGTTCCGCCCCATGCAGCGGCCCGGCGCCCCCGAATGCGAGCAACGAATAGTCGCGCGGATCATGTCCCTGTTCAACTGTAATCACTCGAATTGCCCGCTCCATGTTCGCCGTGGCCACGGCAATGATCCCGGCGGCCGCCTGTTCCAGTCCTAATCCAAGCGGGCGCGCGATCTTATCCGTGATCACTTGCTGCGCTGCGTCGCGGTCGAGCGCGGGTAGTTCGCCAAGCGATTGCTCAGGATCGAGTCGGCCGAGCACAAGCTGAGCGTCGGTTACAGTGGGTTCACCACCGCCGTGGCCGTAACAGGCGGGACCAGGTTCGGCGCCGGCGCTACGCGGGCCCACGTGCAGTCCGCTGCCGGCGTCGACCCACGCGATCGACCCGCCACCGGCACCGATCGTGTGGACCGCCACCATCGGCACTTTTATTGGATACCCGGCGATGACACCGTTCGTGGTCCATGCTGCTTTCCCGTTCGTCACCAATGCCACATCGGTACTCGTCCCTCCCATGTCGAACGTGATCAGGTCGTTATAGCCCGCTCGGCTCCCGACGAACCGTGCCCCCTGCACCCCGGCGGCCGGCCCGGATAGCACAATCCGTACCGGTTGACGTTCGGCGCCGCGGCTGCTCGTGATTCCCGCGTTTGACTGCATGATCTGCCACTTGCGGCGGAACCCCATTCGCGCTGCTTCCATTTCCAATTGTTCGAGGTAATCGCCGATCACCGGGCGCAACGCCGCATTGATCACGGTGGTCGACGTCCGTTCGTACTCGCGAAACTCGGGAAGGACATCGGATGACAGCGTGACCGGGACGTCTGTTGCGGCACGAATAATCGCCAACGCGCGGTGTTCGTGGGCGGGATTGACGTATGCGAACAAAAAACAGATGGCGACCGACTTCACTTCGTGCATTGTCAGCGCGGCGGCGATCTGTTCCAGCGCGGGTTCATCCAGCGGGACGATTTCCGTGCCCTGATAACCAAGGCGCTCACGGACCTCGAACCGGAGCGCGCGTGGCACAAGCGGACGCGGGCGTTCCATCTCGAGATCGTACAACGACGGCCGATTCTGACGTCCGATTTCGAGAACGTCGCGAAACCCGGCAGTGGTGATGAGAGCGGTGGGCGCCAATTTCCCTTCTAACAGTGCGTTGGTGGCAACGGTGGAGCCATGCACGATTCGTTCCAGGGCGGCGATGCGGATTCCAAACTCTGCCGCGGCCGCGCGCAGCCCGCGTGCAACTCCGTTTGCCAATCGTTCCGGAGTTGACGCCACCTTGAGAAACTGCACCGTGCCGCGATGGGGATCGAGGGCGACGATGTCGGTGAACGTGCCGCCAATGTCGATCCCCAGCAACATCATTCTCACCTCCTGCGGTGGTTACACCTTCTTGAACGTGAGATTGTCGTAGTCCTTCACCACGCCGGGAAACCGCAGGACGCGGTTGTGCATAACAACGTACACTCCGGGCGGAACGAGCCGAGCGGCAAGCAGCGCTTCGGTAACGTTCTGCACGGCGTCACTGTCGCGGAATTCGTATGGCCGCATCGCGCCGGTGAGGATCACAGGGATCGCGAGGTTGGGAAGTTCGCGGTAGAGGAGCTCACCCGTCTTGGCCATGGTATCCGTCCCATGCAGAATCACAATCGCATCGGAACGTGGGATTGCACGTCGTACCTCCTCCAGAATGCGGAGGCGGTCGTCCTCGGTCATCTCGAGTGAGTCCTTGAACACCACCTGCTCGTAGGTGACATCAAGTTCGGGCAGCCGCAGCGCGGACAGCAGGTTAGGGAGAATGGTGTGATAGTTGCGCAGCGAGCCGTCGCGCTCGTTGTACGTCTTTTCGATCGTTCCCCCAGTGGTGAGAATTGTCAGTCGCATCGTCGCGGTGATTATCCCCGGTGCGCTCCGGTTGATCAACGGAAGATTGCGATTCCGATCAATCCAGCCGCGATGATGACGAGAACGGGATGCACTTTCTGCCCTCCGAACAGTACGGCGAAGAACGCGGCAGCGGCGATCCCGCCAGTGATGAACCCGTCGATCGAAATCGAACCAAAGGTGTACACCGAATAGATAATGAGTGCGAGGATACCGGGATGGAGCGCCATTTTCGCGCGGTTAAGCGTATCCTGCGATCGGAGGTGGGAAACAGCGAGCGCGTATCCAATCAACAACAGGATCCCGGGCGAAATGACGGCGAACGAGGCAACAAACGCACCACCGAGCCCGCTGATTTTGTAGCCGGTCAGCGTGGCAGAGTTGATTGCAATCGGGCCCGGCGTCATCTGCGCGATGGTGATTACGTCGCGCATTTGAGCGGCGGTCAGCCATGCGTGTTGGGTCACGATTTCGTACTGGATGAGTGCGATGGTGGCGATCCCACCGCCGTAGGCGCTGATTCCAATCAGAAAAAAGCTCGCGTAAAGTTGAAGTAAAATTCCCATTTAAACCTGCCCTGTTGTTTGCTCCGGCGTCATGGTTTCTCCTTGCGAAAGATGAACATCCCCACTGCACCGGAGATAAATATCGCTACGATGGGGTGAATCCGAAACGCAAATAGGATGGCGAGAATTCCCGCTGTCAGTCCGATCGTGCGCAGGTTAAGCGCGCTGCCGCGGCCAAACACATACGCTGCGTACGCGATCTCGCCGGTAATCGCTGCTCCTGCTCCCTTGAAAAACGCGCGCACGATGTCCATGGTGGTGAACCGAAACAGGAAGGCGGCGATGAGCAGGATGACGATAATCGACGGTGTGACGATCCCAGTTACCGCGGCAATCACCCCTGGAACCCCGCGCATACGTAACCCCTGCAGGAATGCGGAGTTCACCGCGATTGATCCCGGGAACACCGTGGACACGGACACAATATCGGTAAGGGCCTCAGCGTCGATCCACTTCCGCTTGGCATGGAGCTCATAATTTAATACGGGTAGCATCGCGAATCCGCCGCCGAACGTAAACAGCCCAATCCGGAAGAATACCCAAAAGATTCCCCATAGGGTGACGTCGGGTTCGACATGATGGCGATCTCGATCCGGCATGTGATTTTCCTCCGTGGTGTTAAAAGGCGATGCCCCGCGAGCGCAATCACCAAATAATAGAAAACACCTGCTGTCTTAACAACACGCGCGTCCGGTTCATACCGCTTTAAGGACCATGTTAACGATCGCGTACACGAGGACGATCCCGAATAACTGGCGCAGCCGGCGTTTGGGAATACGCGTCCCAAGGCGCGGACCGAGCTGGGCCCCGATGATCAACCCAATGATAAGCGGGAGCGCGAGCTCGGGGCGCAGGTCGCCTTGGATCCAGTGCTGATAGGATCCAATCACCGCTGAGGGGATCATGACGAACAAGCTCGTCGCCACCACAGTGACGATGTCAAGACCAAGGAATACAGCCAATGACGGGACCATCACTGTGCCGCCGCCGATTCCGAACATCCCCGACGCCACCCCGGCGATAAGCCCGACGACTAGCGCGGTGAGATAGAGACGCATCCCCCGCACTTCTCCGTGCAGGGAGAGTGGGATCTCCTTGGGCGGTTTGCCCTGGAGCATCATCCCCGCCGGGTAGAGGAGAAGACCAGCAAACCCGATCTCCAGCCAGCGTGCGTTGATAAACGCGCTGATCCACGCCCCGGTCCACGCTCCCAAGATCGCCATCGGCATGATGAGAAGCCCGATGCGGATGTTGATTACTCGGCGTCCCCAGTACGCAATCGTTCCCGACAAGCTGGTGAACACGACTCCGGCGATACTTGTTCCGGTCGCCTGATGCATTGAAGGCACAAACCCGCCGAGCAGCAACAGTGGAACCATGAAGATCCCGCCGCCAACGCCGAGCAGGCTGGCGAACCCGCCGATCACGATCGCGCTCACAAACAGGCTAACAAACGTAACGATTTCCAGATGCACGCCGGTCCTTTCTTGCAATCAATAATACACTTCACTATACGCAATCTGTGTGCTGAAGTCACTATGGACGAACGGTGTGTTACCGGGTAGAGTTGCACGTAAAGGAGGAAAATGATGAACACCCATGTGCCGACGCGCGCGGAGGCGTTTGCGCTCCTTACTGAGTACAACCAGTCGGAAAGCCTGATCAAGCACGCGCTCGCTGTGGAAGGAGTGATGCGCTATATGGCGCGCAAGCGCGGCGAGGATGAGGAAAAGTGGGGGATTATCGGGCTGGTGCACGATCTCGACTACGAGCGCTACCCCGATCAACACTGTCAAAAGACGAAGGAGATCCTCGAGGCCCACGGCTGGCCGGCCGATTACATTCACGCGGTTATGTCGCACGGCTGGGGGCTGGTAACCGATGTCAAACCCGAGCACGAGATGGAGAAGGTGCTGTACACGATCGATGAACTGACCGGGCTCGTTACCGCGGTTGCGTTAGTGCGGCCGTCGAGGAGCGTCCTCGACATGAAGCCAAAGTCGGTCGCCAAGAAATGGAAGGACAAGAGCTTTGCCGCTGGCGTGAACCGGGATGTGATCCAGCAGGGTGCGGATATGCTCGGGATGGAGCTCACCGAACTGTTCGCTGATGTGATCGCCGGAATGCGCGAGGTTGCGGACAAGATCGGGCTCGCTGGTGAATCGGAATCTGGAGGTGCGAAATGACGGACTACACCCTTGGGCGGTGGTCTCTTACCGATCTCATCCCGTCCCCGGATGGACCGGAGATTACGGAGTACATGAACAAGCTGACCGTGGCAGCGGATGCGCTTGTCGCGAAAAAGCCACTGTTGACCCCGGAAATTGCCGTCGACGAGTTCAACAGCATTCTTAAACTGGTCGATGAGATCGCGGGACTATCACGACGGTTGGGGGCGTACGCCGAGTTGTGGTTCGCCGCGGATACCACCAACCAGCAAGCGCTCGGGTTGAAAGGACGGGTAGAGCAGCTCCTCGCTGAGGTGCGCAACAAGACGTTATTCTTCGAGCTGTGGTGGAAGCAGCTGGATGCGGATGCCGCCGCCCGTCTGCTTGCGGAAAGCGGCGACCTGCGCTACTACCTAGAATCGCTGCGGCGGTTTACCCCGTACACCCTGACCGAGCCTGAGGAACGGGTGATCAACATCAAGGACGTCAACGGGGTGGATGCCCTGCGGACGATGTACGAGATGATAACGAGCTCGTTCTCGTTCCAATTGGAGGTGGACGGAGAGGTAAAGACGCTCACACGATCGCAGCTTTCCGCCTACGCACGCGACCCCGATCCCGACCGCCGCGCCGCCGCGTATCGTGAGCTGTACCGGGTATACGGTGACAACGGCACTCTCCTCGGGCAGATTTACCAACACATCGTACGTGACTGGGCCGAGGAAAACGTGTCCTTGCGCGGTTTCCCCGCGCCGATCACCCCCCGTAACCTGCGGAATGACATTCCGGACGCGGTTGTCGATACTCTCCTCGGTGTGTGTCAGGATAACACCGGCCTGTTCCAGGACTACTTTCGCATGAAAGCAAAGTGGCTGGGAATGGATACGCTCCGCCGTTATGACATCTACGCACCGGTGAGCACCACCCGCAAGGAGTATCCGTTTTCCCAAGCAGTCGAGATGGTGTTTGCCAGTCTCGATCGGTTCTCCCCCGTCCTTGCTGCTCACGCGCGCCGGGTTATCGCCGAGCGCCACCTCGATTCCGAACCGCGGCCGGGCAAGTACGGCGGCGCGTTCTGCTACGGCGTCCTGCCCGGCGTCACGCCATGGGTGCTCGTGAACTACAACGGTCACTACGACGACGTCTCCACCCTTGCCCACGAGCTTGGACACGCAGTTCATGCCCTCATGGCGGCGGATCACTCCCCGCTCACATTCCATTCCGCTCTGCCGCTTGCCGAGACCGCATCTGTGTTCTCCGAGATCCTCCTGCTTGACAATGTATTGACCACGGAACCGGACCCCACGGTGCGACGCGACATTCTCGCTGGGTTTATCGACAGCACCTACGCCACTGTAACCCGACAGGCGTATTTCGTCCTGTTCGAGCGCGAAGCACACGCGCTAATCAAGAACGGAACCACCACCGACGCGCTTGCCGCTCGCTACCTCGCCAATCTGCACGATCAGTTCGGCACCGCGGTCGACATCGGCGAAGAATTTCGCTGGGAATGGGTATCAATTCCGCACATCTACTCAACCCCGTTTTACTGTTACGCGTACAGCTTCGGCCAGCTTCTCGTGCTCGCGTTGTACACGCGGTACAAGGAAGAAGGAACGAGCTTCGTTCCCAAGTACCTGCGCATCCTCGCGCACGGCGGCGCAAAGTCACCGCAGGCGATTCTGTCCGAGGCCGGTATCGATATGGCGGATCCCGCGTTTTGGCAAGGTGGATTCGCCGTTGTCCGTGAGATGATCGAAGAGTTGCGTCAGGACGATAACAGCTGATCCAATCCCGGGCGGCTTCGCGATTCTGTTTGCTTGACAACCGGATGGTTACGGCTATACTTCGCCCGACCCTTCCGGCTGAGTCCGGCGAGGGTTATTTGTTGTTACGGGGTTAACAGATATGTTGAAAGCACTTCGAAACTGGAAGCACGAAGCTGAACCGTGGTACGCCGCCACCGGGCTCGCCAGCCTGGTGATGGGCACGTCGTCGGTCCTCGTACCACTGATGATCGCCGCTGTTCTTGGCCAATCAGTGGGCGCGGTTGGGATTCTGTCGAGCGTGGTCAGCCTGGTGGGAGTAATCGGCAGTCTAGTATGGGGGCGGTTATCCGACGCTGCCGCCCGCCGCAAGGCGTTCATCATCTTGAGTTACACAATGCTCGGAGTGAGTTTTCTCGGTACGGCGTTTGCGCATACGTTTACGTCCGTGCTCGCCTGGAATATGGTTCTCAACTTCTTCTGGATGGCGAATGCGTCGATTACGGTATTGATCGTAATTGAAAACCGTGATAAATCAGTCTGGGAGGTGCGAATTGGTCACCTCAACCAGATAATCGCTCTTGGTTGGCTGGCCGGGCTTATCCTCGGGAGCGTGAGCTTGGGAATCGCCACCCCCCACATCGGGAAAGAAATGGCAATGCGATATCTGTTTATCCTGCTGAGTATCAGCGGTATTGGTGCTGCTATTCTCGCTGCCTGGTTTATACCGCGTACGACGCCTAAATTTACCCGCCGCAGATTTCGTGGAATGGTCGTTGCACTGGGAAATTTCTTGGTTGAGACAGGACGGTTCCGCCCGGCCCATCTCTATCACCGCCTTAACCCACGCCGTCTGCCCGTGCTGTTATGGGGTAACGACGGGCTGCGGCACGAAACCAAGCTATTTTTGTGGGGAACGTTGCTTGCGTTCACCGGATTTGGATTCTTCTTTGTCCCGCTTCCGGTGTTGCTTGCACAGCGATTTGGGTTTCCCGCGGCGACAGTGTTCTCCTATTTTGTGACCCTTAACGCCGCGATTGTGGTTACGTATCCGTTCGTATCCCATCGCATCAAACGTGCGGGTAACGGAGCAATTCAGGTATGGGCGCTCATTGTCCGGTTAGTACTGTTCGGGCTAATGGGGATTTACCTTACCGTGACCGCGGGGGTTCCGCCGACAGCGTTTCTCATCGTCTATTTCTTGGTGCTTGGGTCAAGCTGGTCGTTCTTTCAGCTCTCGGGGGTGGCGCTTGCGTCGCGGCTTGCCAAACCGGAGAACCGTGGGCAGGCGCTCGGTTTGTATAACGCAGTCGCCGGGCTAGGAACGATCATTGCCGGTGTAGGCAGCGGGTTCATTGCCAATGATTTCGGTTACGGTCCGGCGTTTATCGCCGCCAGCTTGTTGGTGGGAGGAGCGATTTTGGTCCTTCGCCGTCTTCCTGCTCCTAAACCAGTTCCGGCTAAATCAGTGCCGGTGTCCACTGCAACGAATGCCGACCGAATGAATGCGCGGTTTGCATCGTCACGGGGGTAATGGCACTTCATCGGCACGCCATGATCACAAACGAGACAGCGATGGTCACTTCAGCTTGAGGTCCCGTTCCGCTTGATCGATCCAATCCTGCGCCCGGTTGTTCACGAGTTCCTCCCTCGATTACTCCATTCTGCGTTTCACCTCTTCCATGGTCAATGTGGACCACGGCTCCACGTCGGGCGGTTTTGCCTGAAGCAGGACGCAATTGGGCTGCGTACCGTTTTTGGGCGATTGCGTCGCGATGATATTTCGGTTACTGCGCGGGCGTCTCCAGGATCGCGCGCGCCCGCGATGCGTCCTCATCCGCCACCGCAATCTTTACCCCACCCAGTGCGGGTGAGTAGAGCGGATTCATTGCGACTGTGTGCGCGTCAAGCAGGACGGCCTGAATTCCCGCGGCCTCCAACCGGGACTTTGCCAGGTCGGCGTCTACTAATCGGTTGAACTCAGCGATTACGACCATCGCCGCCTCCGTTGATCACCTCAGTTTACTCGCTCGTGGCGCGTTGAAACACAATCTGGCTCATCAGCATAAACGCAAGCGCTAATCCCACGATTACTCCAGTTCCGGGAAGGATTTTCCCCCATTCCCAGCCGTGGAGGGTGAGCTCACGGATGGGGCCAACGGCGTAGGTGACCGGGTTGAACTTGGCGATCGTGGCCAGCCATCCCGGCATCATGTCGATCGGGAACAACGCGTTGCTCGCGAACATGAGCGGCATGGTGAACAGGTTGACGATTGCCATCAGGGTTTCGATGGTGCGGATCGACGCGGCGAGCGACAGTGAAATTCCGCTCAGAATCCCGCTGAACAGGCTGGCGAGAAAGATGATAAATAGAATCCCGCCAATCCCGGTTTGAAACCGCACTCCGAACAGCAGAGCGATGACGACGATTGCCACTACCTGAATCGCCCCCTGCACCATCACCGCGAGCGCCTTGCCGAATGGAATCGCTCCTCGATTGATCGGAGCGGCCATCAGCTTTTCCAGGTACCCGATGCGCCGGTCCCACACGATCGACATTCCGCCGAACACCCCGCCGAACAGGACGGTCATCAGGATCACCCCCGGCGTCATAAACGTGAGGTAGTTGCTCGTACCGAACATCTGCGTGCCGAACGGATTGCTTGTCACGCGGTTCATCGTGTTACCCATGAACGCGAGCCAAATTACTGGTTGGATCAGGGTGAACACCAATCGTACTTTAGTGCGGAAAAACTTGATCAGTTCCCGCTTCGCCACGTACCACGTATCGAATAGCAGCGTCATTTTCCCCTCCTCGCTCGTCCCCGCATGAATCGCGCCTTCATATGTGTTTCGCGACTCTCGGCCTCGTCCCGCATTGCGTGCCCGGTGAAGTGCAGGTACACGTCGTCGAGGGACGGCTTTTTCAGGCTGACCGCTTCGATCGTGACCCCGAGTTGATTGCACAGCGTGAACAACTGGGGGATAGTTTCTTCGCCCGCCTGCTCCACAATCACCCGATAGGCACCGTCAGCGGTCGGCTCCACCTGCCGCACGTGGGAAACTGCGCCGATGCGAGACCGCAGCGTCGATTCGTTGCCGTCAATGCCGGAGAACCGCACGTAGATGACATCACCGCCGATACCCGCCTTCAGCGCGTCCGGGGTGTCGAGTGCCACGATCTTGCCGCTGTCGATAATCGCCACGCGATCGCAGAGCACGTCCGCCTCCTCCATATAGTGAGTGGTGACGAAGATCGTCATCTCGTGCTCGGTGCGCAGCCGTTCGATGTAATCCCAGATTACTTGCCGCGTCTGCACATCGAGGCCGAGGGTCGGTTCGTCGAGAAACAGGATCTGGGGGCGGTGAATGAGGGCACACGCGATGTCGAGCCGTTTCAACATTCCGCCGGAATAGGTTGCAGTGAGGTGTTTGCGGCGATCGTACAAGCCGAACATCTCAAGCACTTCGGTCGCACGGGCACGGATTTCCCGGCCGGACAGGTGATAAAACCGTCCCTGAAGCGTGATGTTCTCCCATCCGGTAAGACGGTCGTCGATTGCTGTTTCCTGGGCGGCATAGCCAGTTGCCCGTTTTATCTCTGCCGGATGACGCCGGATGTCGACCCCGTTGATACGCAGGTCACCGGCGGTCGGATCGAGAAGGCCAATCAGAATTTTGATCGTTGTGGACTTTCCCGCTCCGTCTGGGCCGAGTAGACCGCATATCTCGCCTCTTCCCACGTGGAACGACACCCCATCCACTGCCCGTACCCCGT